>JAJQAZ010000044.1 GCA_021203545.1 Tannerellaceae bacterium
ATTACAAATCCTTATATCCCACAGGCGGGGATTGCAAATCCCCTTCGACCAACAAAACAAGAAAAAATCCTTAAGTTGATGACATTGGCCAAGACGCTACGCCGAACAAGGGGTTTCACCCGCGGTTAGTCACATTGAAGTCCTCCGGACTTACGCTATGCCGGATGAGGCACAGATTTAAATCTGCGCCTGCGATAAAATAAAATTCTCTGCTTTTTTAGAAATAGGTCACAAAATCGGACTCCTGGAAGCGGGAGACTTCTTTTTCCCAGCGTTCCTGTACGAATTTGTTGTGCTCGGGGTCCATGCTGTACCTGTCGAAATCGGCCTGCGATTTGAAACGCATGTAGAAACCGTATTGGTAGTCGTTCTTTGGACTGTTCTGGCGGAATACCTGAAAATCATGTACTCCTTTTATTTTGGTCAGTATCTTTTGTGCATCTTTGAGGAATCGTCCTGCATCCGTAGATCCTACCGGATGAATTAAATCGAATATAACTGTATGAAGTACTTCTCCGGCTTTTAATCCGGACGAACTACATCCGGCCAGGCCCGTTGTAGCCGCCACTGCTGTTACGGCACCGATATTGCGGATAAATTTTCTTCTTTCCATAAATCGTTCTTTTTTAAGTATAACAATTTTAACGCTTAATGAGCACAGTAATCCGTAAAGATAAATCAAAAAATACCATTTTCGGGTTTACGTTCTGTGTAATATGTTTCTCTGCTTTCGCTAATTCTTCCATTAAATCAATTACATTTCGCTCGTTCACGTAGGGAGAAAATTTAAGCGCGAATGAAGATTCGTTGCCATTCATATAATTTAATTCCGGGCTCTGAAACCGGTAGATAAAGTTTTCCCGGATCAGGTGCTGGCAGTAAGCCAGGAAGTTTTTTTGTTTTTCTCTTCCTATGGAGGCAAGTAAATCCGCCATGACTTTCATCCCCTTTACATTTCTGGCCCACGAGTTACGCATCATCTCTTTAAACTGTTCCAGAAAGAACTCTTTGTCATCGCCTACGCTGATCGCCTCCAATGCTTTCAGGTAATCGCCACCCGCGATATGGGTAACATACTCCGCATCGTCAGGTGTAAGGCTAAACATACGTATCATTGCCTCTTTGAGTGCCGCTGCACCAATAGGCCGTACATTGATCCGTTGCGAGCGTGACTGGATTGTTCCCAATATCATATCCGGCTGTTCGGATACCAGTAAAATAACCGTATTAGCCGGAGGTTCTTCTATTACTTTCAATAGTTTATTGGCACAGGTAGGGTGTAGCTTTTCCGGCATCCACACAAATAGAATCCGGTAAGTGGCTTCATATATTTTGAGTGTGAGTTTCCGGATAATTTCATCACTCTCTTTGGAATAGATAAGTGCCTGCGAGTTACCGGCATCCATATAATCAAGCCATTCGTCTAATCCGAAATAGAGATTTTCTTTCAGGAACGGACGCCATTCATCAAGATAATCGTCGCAAACCTCTTTCTTTTTCTCTTTTTTTGAAATAATAGGATACACAAAATGGAGGTCGGGATGCGCCAGTTCGTTGAATTTAACACACGAAGCGCATTTACCACAGGAATCTGTGGCGGTACGATCCAGACAGTTCAGATAACGGGCATACGCCAGGGCCAGAGGGAAAGTACCATAGCCCCCCTGTCCGCAAAATAGCTGGGCATGCGCCACAATACCCGCCTGTGCCGAATCAATCAACCGCTTCTTAACCTCTTCCTGTCCGATAATATCTCTGAAAAACATGTTTATCCTGTCATTAAACCCGTACTTCTATGTCCGGGCATAATGCAAAGATAATAATAGAAAAAGGAATAATGTTTATTCTGTTTTAATACTTTCTACCGGATTTTTCGCGGCAGCTTTCCAGCTTTGAAAAGTCACGGTCAAACCTGTAAGAAATGCCACGCATACAAATGCCGATAAATAGACCCATATATTCATATCTGTTTTATATACAAAACCTTTTAACCATTCCCTGACAAGAAGTGTAGTGACCGGACAAGCAAGAAGGAAACAAACGACTGTAATTTTCATGTAATGTTTGTTAAAGTTCCAGAGTATATGTTTTACGGTTGCTCCATGAATTTTCCGGATGCCAATTTCTTTGAACCGGTAATGAGTTTCGAAGATGATTAATCCGAATATTCCCACCATAGAGATGATAATAGATAAAATACAGAACGAAAGGATCATTTTACTGGTTTGCTCTTCCTTTTGATACAAGGAATTAAATATAGAGTCATAAAATTCAATTTCGAAAGGAAAGGCAGGGTCCAGTTCTTTTAAGGTTGCCCGGGTATGTTCAATAACTGCCTGAATGTCTGCCCCTTTGTTTATTTTGATATAAGAATAATTTTTAGAAGCGTATGGGTTAATAACCATACAAAAGGGAACGATTTCGGAACGTAAAGATGCCATGTTGTAATCTTCTGTAAAAGCAATGAATTTAGGGGGTGAATGCATAAAACTGATATCCATTGTTGAATTGAGTTCCAGGCCGGCAGTTTCCCGGAAGGTTTTATTGGCTATAAAATACATCTCCTGTGCCTTTTCGTGCATTTTTGTTATTTCGCCTTCCAATATGTTTATATCCATAACGGAAGGAAAATTCCAGGATACAAAAATATGACAGAAGATGTATTCATTCTCTTTGTAATTACCGCCCCAGGAGCCATATTGGTCGCTTCCACCCAATTTTGAATCCGCAAAAGCCACATCTATGATTCCGGGATTTGTTTTTAGTTTGTCTGTATAGGCATCTTTATGATGATAATACAATTGATTATTCAGTTCCACAATAGCAATCTGTCCGGTATCGTACCCCAGGTCGTAGTAACGCATGTAGTTATTCTGTTCCCGTATAAAAATAGCACCCATGATCAGGCCAAAAGAGACAATAAACTGGAAACAGATGAGTCCCGTACGGAGTTTCCTGCCTGCAGGAGAGAGGCCGGCATTCCCTTTTAATGTGATACCCGGCGAAAAAGAGGTGGTGTAAAATGCAGGATATATACCGGCTATGGCTCCTATTCCTATCGCAAGGAAAGAGGTGGCGTTGAACAACGGTATATGTTCCTCCATGACAAAAGGTATATTGATAAAATCAAGCAGGTGTGTTTTAGTAATAAAAGAGATGATAAACAGAGACAATACGAATGAAAGAAAACAGATGATAATGGATTCGGTAATCAGGATGCTTCGCAGAATTTTTGTTTTACTGCCCATAATCTTCTGTATATTTATACTTTTCATCCGTTTAGGTGCAAGGGAGGTATTGAAATTAGTAAAATTAACGGTTGCGATAAAAATAACGAGAACCGCGATAATTACCAGCATGTAGGTGGTTTCCTTATTACCGGTTTTTACAATATCCTGATCTTCTTTAAAGGGTGCAAAATAAATGTCGTTTAAAGGAATAGCTCCAAGAGTTATATCCTCATTGTAAGACGTGGATAGTGTACCGCGTGTCTGATCCATTTGCTTTACAGCATCCCCGATAGTGGTATTTTCTTTGAGTAGGAAATAAGCCATGAAACTACGGCTCTCCCAATCAGAAACAGAAATTTGATTTTCCATATTGATATAGATACCGTTTCTTAATTGTGTGTTTTGGGGAAAATCTTTATACACGCCTCCAACCGTAACAAAATTGTGGTATCCTACAGTCCATAGTTCGGTATTGAAGCGCAATTGCCTGCCAATAACAGGTGCGTTGTCTGTGGAAATCTTTTTGGCTATTGTCTCGGATATCATAACTGTTCCGGGCTCCTGCAGGCAATTTGCGTCTCCTTCGATCATCGTAAAACTAAATATCCGGGTTATTTCAGGATAACAGTTAACTATTTTTTCTTTATATCCCTGTTGTTCTTCTCCTTCTCCGGCTGTAAAATAGATATCCGGTAAATACACATTCATGACGGTTGAAGCCTCAATATGAGGAGACGCTCTGAAAACAGCATCAGCAAAGGCTCTTGCCTGTAACCAATAGGACTCGGAGGGATGGTTTGCCTGTAACCGGTAAATCCTGCCGGAATGGGTATGAAGTTTTTCAAAAGAGTATTCATAGCGAACCTGCATTAAGATAATTAAAAATGCGGCGAAAGCTGCGGCCAGCCCTAAAATATTTAATAAAGTGGCTGTTTTAAATCTGAATAGGATAGATTGTAGATTACGGATAAAAAGTTTCATCTGATTGCTTTATTTACATTGATTGTAAGTTATAATCAAAAAACGTGCCGTTTGATTTAATTTGTTGATTTGTAATGTTCTAAATTTATGATGCCTGAAGTCTGTTTGTAAAAAAAATGGACAGGGGTGTCCATATTTTGGACAAGGAGTTTTTTATTCCTAAAAAACCATAAGACTTTAGAACTGAATATTTCTATTGTCAATTGTCAATTAAAATAACTAACTTTGCAAACTTGTAAATACGAGTAACAACGTTTGATAATTAAAATAGTTTTATAGTGGCTGATACAAAGTATATCTTCGTTACGGGCGGTGTGGTTTCTTCTTTAGGTAAAGGTATTATCTCCGCTTCATTAGGTAAGTTGCTTCAGGCAAGAGGTTACAGTGCAACCATTCAGAAATTTGACCCTTATATTAATGTAGACCCCGGAACATTGAACCCTTACGAGCACGGAGAGTGTTATGTGACCATTGACGGACATGAGGCAGACCTGGATCTGGGCCATTATGAACGTTTCCTGAATGTTCCTACTACCCGGGCTAATAATATTACGACCGGACGGATCTATCAGAGTGTTATCGAAAAAGAGAGAAAAGGCGATTATCTGGGTAAAACCGTACAGGTGGTGCCTCATATTACCGATGAGATCAAACGGAATGTAAAACTGCTGGGATCAAAGTATAAATTTGATTTTGTGATTACCGAGATCGGTGGTACAGTGGGCGATATCGAATCTCTTCCTTTTATTGAAAGTGTGCGCCAGCTGAAATGGGAGTTGGGTAAGAATTGTATGTGTGTACATCTTACTTACGTGCCTTATATCGCGGCGGCTAAAGAATATAAAACCAAACCCACCCAACACTCCGTAAAACAATTGCAGGAACTGGGTATCCAGCCGGATATCCTGGTATTGCGTACCGAACGGATGCTAAGTGCAGACCTGTTACGCAAAGTAGCCCTGTTCTGTAATGTGGCGGAAGAGGCAGTAGTACAGTCTGTGGATGTACCGACCATTTACGAAGTTCCTTTGGTATTGCAGAAACAGAAAATGGATGAAACAGTGCTTCGTAAAATGGGTCTTGAGGTAGGCCCTAAACCGGAAATGAAGGCCTGGAACGATTTTCTGCAACGGAAAGTGGCGGCTACCGAAACGGTAAAGATCGGTCTGGTAGGTAAATATGTGGAACTACAGGATGCGTACAAATCTATTGACGAATCGCTGTTGCAGGCGGCTATTTATAATGACCGCAAACTGGAACTGCACATGATCCATTCCGAAAAGATTACCGAAGCAAATGTAGCGGAACTATTAAGCGGTATGGACGGGCTGGTTATTGCACCGGGATTTGGCCAGCGCGGTATAGAAGGTAAATTCGTTTCTATTAAGTATGCGCGTGAAAATAACATCCCTACCTTGGGTATCTGCCTGGGTATGCAATGTATGGTAATAGAGTATGCCCGCAATGTGCTGGGATTGGAAAATGCCAACTCTACGGAAATGGATGTATATACTCCTTACAAGGTGATCGACCTGATGGAGGAACAGAAAAATGTAACCAATATGGGTGGATCCATGCGTCTGGGTGCCTATGATTGTACCCTGAAAAAAGGTTCCAAAGCCTATAAAGCCTATAAAAAAGAAAATATACAGGAGCGTCACCGCCACCGTTTTGAATTCAACAGCCAGTACCGTGACCAGTTTGAGGCTGCCGGAATGAAATGTACGGGCGAGAATCCGGAAACCAATCTGGTAGAGATTATGGAAATACCGGATCTTAACTGGTTCGTAGGTGTACAGTTTCACCCGGAATACAGTAGTACTGTAGTAAGCCCGAATCCTTTGTTCGTTAGCTTTGTAAAAGCTGCGATTGATAATAAAAAGTAACAGATATTTGATAAATGGATAAAAATACGATTATTGGATTCCTGCTGATAGGAGTCGTTTTAATAGCATTTAACTGGTGGAACCGGCCAACACCTGAACAGATCGAAGCGCAGCGGCGTTATTATGATTCGATCGCAGCAGTAGAGCAGGCTCGTATTATAGAGCAGGAGCAAGCCAACCAGTTGGCGACCG
The DNA here is from genome assembly GCA_021203545.1 of Tannerellaceae bacterium. Classification (GTDB taxonomy): domain Bacteria; phylum Bacteroidota; class Bacteroidia; order Bacteroidales; family Tannerellaceae; genus UBA4116. Next base: position 6,290 of record JAJQAZ010000044.1, read on the forward strand.
GAGATTTTCAGGCAGAACTTCCTGAGAGTTTGTCTGACTCCGCCAAAACAGCGCAGCTTGAAAATGCATTTGGTGGATTTGCCCGTGCGATGAGCGGGGTGGAAGAAACGGTTACGCTTGAGAATGAGTTGATAGAGCTTAAGGTTTCTACCAAAGGGGGACAGATTAGTTATGCCCGCCTGAAAAACTTTGAAACATATGATAAACAGCCTTTGGTACTTTTTGATAAGGAAGAGGTTCGTTTTGAATATACCCTGGTAACTGCAACCAACCGGATTATCAATACAAACCAACTCTATTTTACTCCTGTAAAGAGTACAGACCCCAATAACCTGATTATGCGTCTGGATCTGGGTGAAGGAAGTTCGCTGGACTTTATTTATACGATTTGTCCTGATGATTACCTGGTAGATTATAAGATTCGTGGTAATGGTCTGAACGGAGTATTATCTCCTTCTACGACAACCCTGGATCTGAACTGGGAACAGATGATCCGCCAGCAGGAGAAAGGGCGTAAGTTTGAAAACCAGCATTCCGGGTTATATTATAGACACATGTCGAATGGTGTAGACCATTTAAGTGAGTTGAAAGACCAGAATAAACAATTATCTGACCGTCTTCGCTGGGTGGCCTATAAAGATAAGTTTTTCTCGGCAGTACTGATTGCTGATAATCAGAATCCGTTGGAAGGAACAACCGTAGATTCGAAGTTTTATGAAGATTCTCCTTATCTGAAAAAGATGCGGACGGTAACTTCTATTCCTTTTGACCTGCAACGCCAGAGCAGTGACCTGCAATTTTATTTCGGGCCCAACAGGTACAACCTGTTGAAATCGTATGATAAAGGAATTGATTCTAACGATAAACTGGAACTGGATAGGCTGGTGCCGCTGGGTGCGAGCGTATTCCGTTGGATCAATAAATATTTTATTATCCCGATCTTCGATTTCCTGGGTAAATATATCGGTAGTTACGGATTGATTATCTTCCTGCTTACACTGATCGTGAAGCTGATTCTGTTCCCGCTGACTTATAAATCGTATATGTCATCTGCCAAGATGCGTGTATTGCGTCCGCAGGTAGAAGAGATCAATGCCCAATATCCCGGACAGGACAAAGCGCTGGAAAGACAAAAGGCAACGATGGAACTGTACAACCGTGCCGGTGCCAGCCCGATGAGTGGCTGTTTGCCGATGTTGCTGCAAATGCCGATCCTGATCGCGATGTATATGTTCTTCCCTTCAGCGATTGAACTGCGAAACCAGAGTTTTCTCTGGGCGCAGGACTTATCAACTTACGATGCGATCGTGAGCTGGAATGCACATATACCTATAATCAGTACCTATTTTGGTAATCATATCAGTTTGTTCTGTTTGTTGATGACACTGACCAATATTGTATATACCAAATACAATATAGAGATGACCAACACCGGACAACAACAAATGCCGGGTATGAAAGCCATGATGTATATGATGCCGTTGATGTTCCTTGTATTCTTTAACCAGAATGCATCCGGGCTGAGCTACTATTACTTTATCTTAACATTGATTACCATTATCCAGACGATCACTTTCCGTTATGTGATCAATGAAGATAAACTATTGGCAAAACTGGAAGCAAATAAAAAGAAACCGGTTAAGAAATCAAGCTTTATGAAACGCCTGGAAGAGGCTCAGAAAGCCCAGCAGGCCACATTAGAAAAACAAAAACAGCAACAACAGCAGACCCGCGAACAAAGAAAGAAACGTTGATCTGATGTTTTCAAAATAAAAATATTATAGGAATGGAGGAAAGATAAATATAAGTATCTTTCCTCCGTTTTTTATTAAAGAGATTATTTAAATTGCATTTTAAACAGGGGTATGGATATAAATAAAAGGAATTGGTGGTTAATGGGACTGGTTATCCTGTGTTCAGCATGTGCCGGAACCGGTGAACGCAGCAGAGATAATGAAAAGATTCCGCAGATAATGGAAGCGGAACCGGAAGAAAGACCTAATCTGCAGGTGATCAAAGTAACAAATGAAGTAAAAGTGGATTACCAGGCTGGCGATACCATATGGTTGGGTGAGCTGCGGATCCTGATTAACCGGGTAGAGGCAAAGAAAGTCAACGATAAAAAAGATAGGACGGCACAAATATTTGCCGGTATACAGGGAAAAGGGCAGAAAGAAATCTGGAAAATTTATTGTGAATTGTTGAATACCTCAAAGAAAGATACGATGATTGCGCCATTTGTCTTTTACCAGAAGCCCAACAGGAACAATTCAGATAATATTATGGAATATATGGGGATGCGCTTTATTATGGATGTCTCCAAAAAAGAACCTACTGTGGCTAAATCCTTTAAAATACCACCGGGGCAGAAACGCCAATGGATGTTTATTGCCAGCAATGAACTCGGCACTGATTTAATACGGTTTAGCTATGGAGGCCGGGAAGGGAATGCCATTGTAACGTTTGATAAAGAGATAGGTGATGAACCGTTGTTTGAAAGGTTTGGATAATGGGGGTTGTTAAGTAGTAAAGAAACAGTAACATTACCGGAAGGATATATTAATAAAAAGGTAATCGTAAATCTGAAAGATAAACTGGTGCGCATGGACAATGAAACTCCGGAAAACTAAAGCCTGATAGCTTATAGAAACAAACATTTGTTATAAAAACCTTAAATAATACTTTGCCTTCGAACAATAAAGATCCAGACTGGTTTTTACAGGTGTTTATTCACTAAATAGTAAAATTATGGCTAAAGAAGGAAATGTAACAGTTATGATCGAAAAAGAGACATCTAAAATACCGTCAGGTGTCTATTTAACTGCCGCTCTGGTTTCTATGGCGGCGTCGTTGACATTGAAATGTCTGAAACAAAAACATACGGCGTTGTTTGTAGGCCAATGGGCTGCCCCGTTTTTAATTATGGGATTGTATAATAAGATCGTGAAGACTGAAGGTCATGATTAAAGATGTGATTATGCATATAGGGAAGAGGCTGTCAAAAGGTAGACAGTCTCTTTTTTTTATTCAATGACCGTATCAATATACGAATTATTCGTTTATATTTGCTGTGTATAGTACCATACTAACTTTATTAATCAGCTAAAATGGAATTTAAGAATTACGAGAGTTTTAAAAAGACTTTAAAACAGACCACAAAAGAGACGTTTGCCCTTGCGTGTGAAACATTTGGAAAAGAGAATATCTGTGGGTTTGCCTTATTCTCGGACGAATCAGCCATGACTATGTCGGTTGTAGTAAATACCTTTGAACATTTGGAAAAGGTGACTCAGGAAGACCCGGACGAGTCCCTTTACTATAAATTTACTCCGGATGAGTGGCACGATGATTCGTTTGCCTCAGAGAACTTCGACGGATTGAATGAGTGGCTGGTAGAGAAAAATGAAGAACTGGTAGGCCACGAGTTCGTAGAACACCGGGATAAAGTCTTTGAAATCGCCGTACAGGTATTGGAAGATCTAACCCGGGAACAGGTGTTTCACGGGACAGACCCGGAGTGTATACTCCTGTTTTCCGTAAGCGATTCGTTTGACGAAGAGTTTATGCTCCATACCTTTGAACGTCTGAATTCCGGAAAGCTAATGGTTGAATATGAAGAATTCATAGAATCTCAGGAAATCTATTTCGACGATGAGGAGGAATGATTACTTAGTTTAGGCACAGATTTAAATCTGCGCCAGCGTAAGGATACTATCGTTCGGCATAGCGTCCTGGCTATGTCGTTAATATTTGTGAAGCTCCTGCTTCACATGAGGCTGGAGCCTCACTTTTTACAACGACGTAGCGAGACGCTACGCCGAACAAGAGCCAAACAAGGAGGCTTTATAACAAACCGGGAATCTAATAAAACTACTTGTTTTAGTTTATTAACTAAAAGAATTAGTTTTAAAACTAAAATGTTTAGTTTATTTGCTTTCATAAACATGATTTTATGAAACAACTAACTGCAAAAGAAGAGGAGATTATGGGGTATTTCTGGGAAAAGGGTTCTCTTTTTGTAAAAGACCTGCTGAATTATTATGACGACCCCAAACCTCATTTCAATACCCTGTCTACTATCGTGCGTGGCCTGGAAGAAAAAGGATTTCTGAACCACAACAGCTACGGTAAAACGTATCAGTATTATCCGGTCGTTTCTGCCGGAGAATATAGCAAACAGACTCTGAAAGGGGTAGTTTCCAAATATTTTAATAACTCTTATCTGGGGGTTGTTTCTTCCCTGATACAGGAAGAAGATATTTCTTTAGAAGAATTACGTGAGTTGTTGGATCAGGTTGAACAAGCCGGTAAAAATGTACAATAATGGGTGCTTTGTGTGTTTATATACTTAAATCCGGCATTAGCCTTTCTTTTCTATATCTTTTTTATAGGCTATTATTAAGTAAAGAAACCTTTCACCGTTTCAACCGGATTGCTTTGTTAGGAGGAGTTCTTCTCTCTATATTATTACCGTTGTTACCCTATACTGCTATTCTGTTTTCCTCTCCGGTACAAGAAGGGCGTGACCTTTTTACCTTTTCCCTGCAGGAAGAATTTAGTACCTTTCCGGTAGAGATTACCCAGTCTCAATCTATTGATCCTATTCCGGTGTTGGTATCTCTGCTGTTTCTGGTTTACTTTACAGGTGTTTTCTGGTTTAGCCTGCAAACCGGTTGGGGCTTTTTCCGGCTGAACCGTATTCTGAAAACGTCTTCTTTTTACCGGAAAGAGGAAGGTATAATCATTAATATAACCCGGGAAGATATTTCAGCGTTTAGCTGGATGAACCGGATTGTTATTTCCCAAACAGACTGGCTAACAGACGGAGAAGAAATCCGGATGCATGAAACCGGGCATATTCGTAACAACCATTCCCGGGACTTACTTTTTATACAAGTATGTGTTATTTTTCATTGGTTTAATCCGGCTGTCTGGCTGTTAAAACGGGAACTACAGAATATACATGAGTTCGAAGCAGATGCCTATACCCTGGAGAGAGTTAATGCCCGGCAATATCAACTATTACTAATAAAAAAAGCGATTGGATCACACCGCTTTACGTCTATGACAAATAGCTTCAACCATAGTAAACTAAAAAGAAGAATCGATATGATGTTAAAAAGAAAATCTAATCCATGGGCCCGTTTAAAGTATTTTTATATACTTCCCGTATCGATACTGATTACCACCGTTTTTGCTCATCCGCAAATTGCCGGCGGACTGAATAGGATCGCCTCTGTAGAGTTAAGTCTGCCTGCTTCGCACACAACTGTACAGCAGCCTATCTTGTCAGAAGATGAAAAGGCTGTATTCGTGATAGATGAAGAAACTGAAGCAATGATAGAAATAACAGAAATTTCAGAGGTAGAAACGGCTGTATCTTTAACACCTGTTTCTGTGTCTCAGACTGTACAGCCCGGAGATACAACCGGTGTAGTTTTTACCGCGGCACCTCTGCCTCTTCCTGCCCCATTACCGGCCTCTATGGTAGAGTCGCTGAAGATAAAAAAGAAAGGTGAATCAGACATTTATAAACCAATCATTATAGTAGATGGTAAAAGGCAGCCGGAAGACTATTTAAACTATGCACATCCGGAAGATATACAAACTATTTCTGTACTAAAAGACAGGTCTGTAACTTCTATGTATGGACCGGAAGCGGAACATGGAGTTATGTTAATTACAACCAGACACGCAGCCATACAACAACTTTCTTTTAAGAAAGAAAACAAAAAGAATTTGAAAGTATACGGAACGAAAGAAGAACCGTTAATACTTATGGACGGAAAAGAAATATCGAATAAAGAATTTGAATTAATAAATCCGCAACAGATCGAATCTATATCTATATTAAAAGATGCGGATTCAGCTAAACTGTATGGAGAAAGATTTAAACATGAAGTGGTACTGATAACAACTAAAAGAAAAAAATAGTCCAACAGTAAAATGAAAAAACGAATAACAGGTATTCAGATAACTTTACTAAGTATAGGTATGTGCATCGTGGGATGTACAGGTAATACCCATACAGCCGGCACTTCGGCCGATATTGAGCTAACTACTCCTTTTCAGTTGGAGGAGCTAAAAGTATCCGACTATTTCAACCGGCTCCGGTTTATTCCCCTGGAGACACCGGACGAAGGATTGATAGGAACAAACCCTCTCTGGAAATTGACGGATGATTATCTAATCGTCAATCATAAAGAACAGTGTTTACTGTTTGATGCGGCAACCGGAAAATTTCTGACTGCTGTGGGGTATGTAGGAAACGACCCGGAGGGATATCAGGCCGCTTACGGTACGCCGGATGAAAAAAATAACCGTCTTCTTTTCAGGGGATGGGATAACAATCTGGTAATATACGATTTTTCCGGCAAATATCTGGAGAAAATAAAACTGACACAAGTGGATAATGGTATGAGTAGATCTCCTGCTGCCGTATATCCTTTATCCGGTGACGGATTCATTGCCTATTATACGCAGGCCTTTAAAGATGAAAAGTTCAGGTACTTGTTCTTTGATGCTGCCGGCGACACGATTGCTTCCCGTTCAGTGCCTACGCCGGGCGAACCTATCGAAATGAATTCAATCGGTGTGTTTAACCGGTTTCCTATAGAGTGGAATGATCCGCATGTTTCTATGACTGAACTGTTGGATATACAGGGAATGCTGTTTATTTCCGGAAAAGATGAGGATGATAAATCTATCTCTGTAATGGGTGAAAATCCTTTTTGGCAATACAAAGATGGACTCTATCTGAAAGACCTGTTTAATGATACGATCTTCCGGATAGAGGGAACAGAAATGATACCTCAGCGTTCCTTCCGGTTTGGAGAGAATACATTGCCGCCGGCTGAACGTTTTGGCATGAATGATGAGAAAAGTATTTATCTTTCCCGGATGATGGAAGGAGAGGAATTTCTGCTGTTGCGTTTTGCCACCTCACCTTACAATTTTGAGAAACGAAAAGATTACAATGGTGTGTTTAACAAAAAGACCGGCGATATACACATCAACCGGATCGACCACGGATTCAAGGATGATGTATATGGTTTTATGCAGCTCAACCCGGTAGCCGTTTCTTCATCCGGCACTTTTGTTTGTGTATTACCGGCAGAACATATCTTTGACTGGATCGATGAACATGGAGCCGCGTCTCTTCCACGCGAACTTAGCCATCTGGCTGACATCCGCGAGGACGATAATCCCGTTATTGTACTAATGGATTAAAAGGTACGGAGGAATTCAAGGGCCCGTTCCATATCTTCCGGAGTATCAATGCCGATTGTTTCGTGTTGAGTAATACCTGCTTTTATTTTATACCCGTTTTCAAGCCAGCGCAATTGTTCCAGGCTTTCCGCCAGTTCAAGAGTAGACTGGGGCAAACGGGTTATTTCACTCAACACATGTGCCCGGTAACCATACAAACCGATATGTTTATAAAAGGTATGGTTCTGTAACCATTCCAGGTGGTTTTTACCTCTTACATACGGAATAACCGAACGGCTGAAATAAAGAGCTTCCCTGTTTTTGTTCAGTACAACTTTGGGTGAGTTAGGATTAAACAGATCCTTTTCGAAATCGTCAGTTGCTTTGAATGGTTTTACCAGTGTGGCAATATCAATCTCCGGGCTGTCAAAACACTCTTTCAGGGCTTCAATCTGCTCTCTGTGGATAAAAGGCTCATCCCCCTGGATATTGATAATTACATCGTATCCATTTCCGGCTTTTACAAAAGCCTCGTAACAACGGTCTGTACCGCTTTTATGATCCGGAGAAGTCATAACCACTTCGCCTCCGAATTGCATAACCGCCTGTTCTATCCGTGTATCATCCGTAGCCACAATCACTTTGTCCAAAGCCTGTTGAACCTGTTCGTATACCCGTTGTATCATGGGCTTGCCGTCCATATCGGCCAACGGTTTACCCGGAAACCGCGTAGATGCATATCTGGCGGGAATAATTCCTATGAATTTCATACTTAAAGTAGTTATCAGTTGTTATACTTCTTAGTAGTCATCGCTCCCTTTGGGAGCTAGTAGTTATCGTTCGTTTCACTCACTGGTAGTCAGCAGCCACTCCGTGGCTTAGTAGTCAAGTAGAAATTAAAAACATACTGGCTACTTAACTACTGCGAGCAATGCGAGCTAACTACTAACGAACGAAGTGAGTGTTAACTACTAGCTCCTAAAAGGAGCGATGACTACTTGTTCCGTTCTACGGAACATATTTTGCTAAAATTAGCTATTTATTTTAATTTTGTATTCCAAATCAGACCGAAGTGAAAAAAAAGAATCTCATAGAATCTCTTATACAGGAAGGGGAGCACCAGCAACTGGATTTTAAATTTGAAGTAAGCGATAGTAAAAAGATCGCCCGCACATTGAGTGCGTTTGCCAATACGGATGGTGGACGGTTGCTGATTGGCGTAAAGGATAACGGGAATATTTCCGGGGTGCGGAGTGATGAGGAGTACTACATGATAGAAGCCGCTTCGAAAATGTATACCCAGCCGGAAGTACCGTTCACAGCCCATTCGTGGGATGTACAGGGCAAAACGGTTTTGGAGATCTATGTGGCACCCAGTCCGGACAAACCTCATACCGCACCCTCTAAAGATGATAAATACAAAGCCTTTATCCGGGTAAAGGATGAAAATATACTGGCTAATGAAGTGCTGGTGTTGTACTGGAAAAAGAAACGCAAAACAGAAGGACGGCTCATTAAAATAAGCAAGCCGGTAGAGAAACTGTATGAATATCTGGAAACTCACCCGTATATTCATCTGAACCAGTTTTGCCGGACAGCCCATATTAATTACTATACCGCCCGTAATATTCTAAGCGACCTGCTGGCTGTTGAATCTTTACAATACGAAATCGTAGATAAGCAGATCGTTTATAAGCGGATTTCGTAGTAAAGAATAGATTTTTACTATCTTTGGGATATGCGATTTTAAAATATACGATTGTTTAATTAAAAACTACCTAAGATGCAAAAGTATTTATGTGAGCCATGCGGTTATGTATATGACCCGGCTGAAGGTGATCCGGATAGTGGGATACAACCAGGTACTCCTTTTGAAGACATACCGGAAGATTGGGTTTGCCCGATATGTGGAGTAGGAAAAGATGAATTTGTACTTCTGGAGGAATAAGATATTCCCTCTTTTGGGATCGGAGGGATTTGTAATCTATCGTTCGGCATAGCGTCTTCGCTATGTCGCTAAAATAGGTGAAGCTCCTGCTTCACATGAGGCTGGAGCCTCACTTTTTACAACGACGTAGCGAGACGCTACGCCGAACGATTGGGATAATATATCCCCTCCGTCCATAAGTCCGGGATTAAGTATGTTTTTATTCGTTTTTGCCTGCACCGGCCGGGATTTCGTAGACGTATACCTGTGCGTTTTCGTACCGTCTTACTTTTATCCGGGCACCTTTCTCTATAAAACCACCTTCGGAAACCGCGTCAAATAACTCACCGTCAATAGCAACTGTTCCTGAAGGACGCAGTACTGTGGCTGCAACGCCTTCTTTTCCTGCCATATCATGGAATGCAGGGACGGAAATTGCATCTTCCAGGTCTGTAGTAAGAGCAACTTTGTGGAAAAGACCTTTCCGGCCTATTCTATGGGTAAGCCAGATCATAACAACAAAACTTAATACCATACCTACCATTACCGTAAGTGTAGCTTCTGTAACATCCGGGGCGGAAACACCTTCAAAGTCGAATGTTACGTTAGCCAGAAGGCTCAGGATGAGTCCTGCCACCATTAAAATAATACCGGTGATGCCGGCTACCCCAAAGCCGGGTATGACAAATATTTCAACCGCAAGCAATAGGACACCTATAAAAAACAGGAGTATTTCCCAGTTCTCCGCCAGACCCTCTATATATAAAGGTGCAAAATAAAGGATGCCCGCCGTGATCGCCGCTATAGAGGGAAACCCGACTCCGGGTGTTTGCAACTCGAAGTAAATACCTCCTATAATTATTAATATAAGAATCGATTGCAGAATGGGACTCATCAGAAAGCCTTTCAGCGAATCTACCCAACTGGCCGTGAATTTTACTTTCTTATAATCGTTGTATCCCAACGCTTTTATTACGTCATCTATATTTTCTTCTATGCCATCACAGTATCCCCATTTGACAGCCTCTTCAGCGGTGAAGGTCAGTACATGCTCCCCGTCCACCAGCCCGGGAATAACTACCAGTTCGTCTACCATTGCCTCCGCAATCAGCGGGTCGCGTTTCCACTTAATAATCGTATCGTTTCCCTGAATAATTGTATCCCGCCCATGCGACTCGGCTGTAGACCGCATGGTAGACCGCATATAAGACTGGTATTTGTCCGGCATCGCCGAACCTGTCTGGTTTACCACCGTTGCGGCTCCTATATTGGCTCCCCGGCGCATAAATATTTTATCGCAAGCAATAGAGATAAGTGCACCTGCCGAAGCAGCATTATTATCAATAAAAACAGATACCGGTATATCGCAGTACAGAATTACCGTACGCATAGAGTCGGCCGCATCAACCAGTCCGCCGTATGTATTCATATGTAGCAGAATCGCATCCGCCTCCATTTCGTTTGCTTCCTTTATTCCTTTTAATAAGTAAAGCTGGCTGGTGCGGTCTATTTCCTGTTTAATATCAATGATATAGATCACAGGGGTGCTTTCGGCACATACCGGCAGGCTACAGAAAATCAGCACGGCAAAAATGAAAAGTTTCTTTATATATTCACGCATATTGCAAATCTTGTATATAGAAGGTTTGTTTTACTTGTAAATTCTACTCTCTGGATTGTATATTTTAATCAACGCCCTTTTAGGGTAGTTGTATATTTTAATCATTTAGGTTGTAAAATCTAACGAAATTATAAACTTCGGCAATTTCCTGTTAATGTGGAAAATAGCACCGGATTTTTGGAGTAATCTTTTTTATATTTGTACATCCCCGAACAAATCAGGGGAGATAAAAATAATTATTTAACCCATAAAATATTTATATAATATGAATGGTTTGCAATTTCAGAAAAAATTGTTGAGCATGCAAGAAAATATGATGAATTTTGCTTTGATGCTAACGGCTAACAAAGATGACGCTCAGGATCTCTTGCAGGATACTACATTGAAAGTGTTGAACAATTAGGATAAGTTTGTAGACAATATAAATTTCAAAGGTTGGGTATTGACCGTAATGCGTAATATATTTATAAACAATTATCATAAAATTGTCCGTACCCAGACTGTAGTAGACCAGAGTGTGGATCTGTATAACCTGGATGTCATTAACGACTCCGGCTTTGATTCGCCCGACGGCTCTTATCAGATACAGGAGATCAACAAAGCAATCAATGCACTCAATACAGAGCTGAAAGTACCCTTTTCAATGTATCTTAGTGGTTATAAATACAATGAAATCGCTGATAAACTCAACGTACCTCTGGGAACAGTTAAAAGCCGTATCTTTTTTGCACGGCAGGAGTTACAGAAAGTATTGAAAGATTTCCATCAGGGATAAATACGTATTCTGAATATTTCAAAGGCGTTCCGGAGGTTTCCGGGGCGCTTTTTTATTTATATTTGCTATATTTACATCCGGATTATATATTCTTATAAAGTGATGTATAGGGTTATTTCCTATACCCGGAATGACACCCCGAAGGCTGTCTTACACTGAAATAGGTTTACAGTTATATGGTACATAAAAAGGAGATTTTTT
>JAJQAZ010000015.1 GCA_021203545.1 Tannerellaceae bacterium
ATAAATACATACAAATCCACCGGATAAAAAAGAATGATAAAACATTACAAACATAATGAATTACAATATCCCTTATTCCAGAAGTTCTTATGCGATCTTAAGTTCGGCGTAGCGAGGACGCTACGCCGAACAATGGACTGTTTTTACTTTAATCAGTGAAACCGCTTTTCGATCTCTTCGTCTGTTAGTAAAGAGATAATAGTTTTTCCTTCCGGTGTCAGGTGAGAATCTGCGGAAGAAAAGAGAGAGGCAACCAGGTGGTCCATTTCTTCTGCAGAAAGAGACTTCCCCGGACGTATAGCGGTAGCTTTGGCCAGTGCCAGCGCAATACACTTACCGATTTCTTCTCCGGCATGGCAACCGGTCTCCATAGCTTTCGTTACTATATCCCGTATTAATTCCGGAGGATTCTGGTTTTCCATTCCTGCCGGCATCCCATTTATTGCATAACAGTTATTTCCCAGATTACTTAAATCAAATCCGGCCAAACGCAATTCTTCCAGGATAGGATCTAACACAGCAGCTTCTGCGGTAGTAAATTCTACAATTTCCGGGAACAGCAGTTGCTGCGAGGCACTCTTTCGCTGCGATATATTAAAAAGATATTGGTCATATAATATACGTATATGCGCCCGGTACTGGTCTACCAAAGCTAACCCGGACTTCAAAGAAGTTACTATATAACGTCCTTTATATTGATAACACGGAGTTACTTCCAGATCAAATAATTGGGCCGGTGCCTCATTGGTAACGTCATCCGTCACAACGAGGTCCTGATTCACATCAGGCTCCCATTGAAGCGACTTTTTATCTTCTTCAAAATCTTTATACAATTGAGCCCAGTCAAAATCCGGTTTGGAATAACCACTCTGGGTAGATTCAAACGGATTATATTCTTTATTAACCCTCACAACCGGCTCAGGAAAAACAGGTTCAGACTTTACCGGATTAAATACCGGAATATCAATTGCACCCTCATTATCAAAATCAATAGTTGGAATAGAACTCGACTTGGCCAGCGCCTCCCGTACAGAAGCGACAAGAATCTGCCAGATCGGCTGTTCATTCTCAAATTTGATTTCCGTCTTGGTAGGATGAATATTTACATCAATTGTAGCCGGGTCCAGTGTAAAATAAATAAAATAATTTGGCATATCACCCGGCGTAATCAATTGCTCATAAGCAGTCATAACAGCTTTATGAAAATAGGGATGTTTCATAAAACGTCCATTCACAAAGAAATATTGCAACGCTCCTCTTTTCTTTGTAGAATCAGGTCTGCCCACATAACCTGAAATAGTTACCAATGAACTCTGGGCATCAATAGAAAGTAACTTCTGATTCAAAGACTTTCCATACACATTAAGAATCCGTTGCCGTAATCCCGATTCGGGAAGATTCAGAATCTCCGTATCGTTATGATATAATATAAATTCAATCTGGGGATTTACCAAAGCAATCCGTTCAAATTCATAGATAATATTCCGGAACTCTGTTTCATTGGACTTCAGGAACTTTCTGCGTGCCGGAACATTATAGAACAAATTTTTAACAGAAAAGCTACTTCCTTCCAAACAATTATCAGACTCTATTTCCTTTAGTTCCGAACCACAAATCAGCATCCGGGTTCCTAATTCACTCCCTTTCTGACGGGTTCTCAATTCTACCTGTGCCACAGCAGCAATAGAAGCCAGAGCCTCTCCACGGAAACCCATCGTATGAAGAGCAAACAAATCTTCAGCAGATGATATTTTAGAAGTGGCATGCCGCTCAAAAGACATACGGGCATCTGTTTCAGACATACCCTTTCCATCATCAATCACCTGCACCAAAGCTCTTCCGGCATCTTTTATTATCACCTGGATGGAGGATGCTCCCGCATCTATAGAATTTTCCACCAATTCTTTCACAACAGATGCCAGCCGCTGAATAACTTCACCGGCTGCAATCTGATTGGCTATCGTATCGGGTAGTAAATGAATTATATCACTCATTTTATAAAGATATACCAGAAGATAACCAGTAACAAAACAACAAAGACAAGGAGTTTTACATTTGTATAGGTACGGGTACGCGAATCATGCCCTTTCATACGGCTTTTCCGCAAATGGCTTGTTCCTTCCACAAACGTCCCTTTTATATTGGGTTTGTATTCCTCTTCGGATTGTTCCAGCCCCATTTCTTTCTTTGCCTTACTTATTTTTTCGTCCAGCGCCTCTTTACGTGGATCATAATAAATTGGCTTATGATCAAACTGACGCGGTTTACGGGTATTATAAAATGAAAAAAGTGCCATAACCTATCAATTTTAATTTTCTGTTTCTACTTCCGGTTCCTGAATTTCTTCAACTTCACTCTCTTGTTCTCCTTCATCCCTTTCGTCCACATCCTCTTCTAAATGGATACTATCTTCCTCTATAATTCCATAAAGTTCCTCATCTTTTTTCAGAAGTTCAGGATCATTTTCTGAATTACCTTCCGGTTCGTCCGGTTGTCTGACAGGAGGTGCTACGGTGGATCTTCTTTCCATTTCTTCGTTTGGCTGCCTGAACTTATTATTCGTCCGCTGCTGTACATCCTCTGTCTTTCTTTTTACAACATGGAAAATATCATCTTTGTCTTTAGGACGTATATAATCAAACCAATAAAAACCCTGCAATGTTTTCTGATCCGGAGTAAGATCCGGAATAGGAGTAATAGAGCCCTGCGGAGCAGGCCATATTTTCAGTTTTTCGAGCTTCCGCTCGTTTACCCAGATCGACAAATAAGGACTCTTGGTTTCGTTCAGCCCTATTTTGGTTCCGTCATCTTCCGGAGGATAAAAAATAGATTCCGCATTTCCGCTTACATCCACCTGTCTTAATTCCTGATTTTCAAAATAGATCATCATATCATTTCCTTTTAACTGGTTATAATAAGATGAATCTAACCACTGGATCGAAAAAGCATAATCTATAATATGAGCCTTATCAATCGCACTGTCATTCATAAACACAAGAATCGTATCTCCCGTAATCTGATAATCTTCATTCCAAAGAATAGGATCCTGATACATATACAAAATAGAATCACGGGTATTAAACTGCATCGAGTCGCATACACCCTGCATATCCGTACGGAAAAAACGTACACCATAATACCCCTTTAACTCGCGGAATTCTTCATCAACAGTGATCATTTTTAATGTATCGGCATGCAGATAAAGGGTATCCGGTGTAGAATATTCCAGTAAGCGGGCACTATCGGTTGCCAACGCAAAATTGGTAATTTCATTAAAAAAGCCATAATCTCCTTCCAGGGTTATATTTTGTAAGGTATCCACCAGATGCATATTCCCGAAAGCTTCTCCGAACCCCATTTCTTTATCATAATAAATCGAATCACCAATCAGAATCTTTTCTCCTGAGTAAACTTCCGAACGGTCCAGCAGAATAGCGATATTATTTACTGTATCATACCAACCGCGCGACGAATAGATAGTTCCACTATCCGAAACAATCACAGAAGGTCCTAAGATATTAGCTACTTTAGTTTCGGTATGATAATGCAACGTATCCGAATAAAGAACAAACTGCGGATTATGTAACTCCACACTATCATTAAAAATGGCCCATTTCGTTTCAGGAGAATACTGCCCGAAAATAGATGTCAACTCATTCTCCTCGTCAACAATCATCCCGCCCTCAAAGTAATACCCGATATCCGCCACGCGGTCATAATCCAGACTATCGGTGAAAAGAGTCGTTTCCCGGTTCTCCATACGTACATTTCCACGCAACTGGGCCAACTGGGTATTTCCGTCATAATACAAATAGTTGCCATACACAAAAAGCGTATCTCCCTGTTCCATGCGTACATTACTAAATGCTTCCAGTGAGTTGGCACTCTCGTAAAAGTAAGCACTATCACAAAACATATAAGAACTATCATGCCTGAAACGGACATCCCCGATCAGAATCTGCCTGTCGGGGTTCAACTCACTATCAAAAGAGAGTGTGTTTGCATGCTCCAGAAAGATTTTAGTTCTTTTTGGAGGCTCCTCCTGCTGTTTCTGGCCGTAAAAAAGTCCGGTCAATACAGCAAATAGTAAAATACAAATTACCTTCGTTAAGTTCCTCATTCTTTAATCCAGCCGGGATACACGAAATCACAGTCCCTCCAGCCATCAGCTATACGCACATATGTACTCTTCTGTTTTTTCAAAATCCAGTCCGTCAGCAACTCCTCTCTCTTTCGTTGCTCTACAATTGCTTTCAATGCCTGATAGTCGTCCCGCAGATTAGCCCGGTGACTATCTGTCCGGCTTTTTAATTTAACAATTGCAACGACTTCCTTCATTTTACTATTCATCATCGTAAATGGCCTGGAAATCTCACCTACCTCCATATCGTAAACTACTTTACCAATTTCGGGAGGCAACTCCTGCATTTCAAATTTCGGTGTACTGTAATTTTCACTCTCTTCATTCAAATTCACCATCAGCCCCTTATTATTACGGGTATCTTTATCATAAGAGATAAACGTTGCTGCTTCTTCAAATGTAAATTTATTTGCCTTGAGATCCACATATAAGGAGTCCATTTTTATGGTAGCTTCTTCGATCTCCGTCTCCGAAGCTTTCGGGCGCAACAGAATATGGCGAACATTAATACGGTCTCCCCGTTTTTCGATCAACTGGATAATGTGATATCCATATACTGTTTCTACAATACGGGAAACCCTGTTCGGGTCCGATAAATTAAAGGCTACATTAGCAAACTCGGGTTCCAGTAACCCTTTTCCGGTAAAACCTAATTCGCCACCCCTTACAGCCGAGCCGGGATCTTCCGAATACAAACGGGCCAGTGTAGAAAAGTCACGTTCGCCGGACATTACCTGGTCTGTAAAATCCCGAAGGCGGGCTTTAATAGCATCTGTTTCTTCAAAAGAAATACGGGGTTCGAAAGTAATAATCTGCACTTCTACAGTGGTGGGGATCATGGGCAAACTATCCTGTGGTATCTGGTTGTAAAATTTTCTCACATCCGAAGGTGTCAGTTTAATATCCCCAATCAATTCCCGTTGCATCTGATTAACAACCTGTTGTTCCCGGATCATATCTTTCCTTTCATCCCGGATCACTGAAAACTTTTTATTGAAATATTCTTCAACTTTCTCTCTGGAACCAATTTGTTGTACCACATAATTCATCCAGGCTTCAGCCTGTTGTATTACCTGCGTTTCGCTTACCTCTACACTATCTATTTTTGCCTGGTTCAGATATAATTTCTGAATAGCCATCTGTTCCGGTAAAAAACAATAGGGGTCACCTTCCAGTTTCATTCCTTCACTTAAATAGTAAAGGCGTTGAGATTCAACATCCGAGCGCAGAATGGCATCGTCTCCAACCACCCAAACAATTTCATCAATGACATTCTCCTGAGCCATCATCATGCATGAATAACAGGCAAGGAATAATACAGTAAAAATCTTTTTCATTATGTTTACCCTTTTATTTTAAAATCACGGTTCGGTATATATAACATCCCCGCGCTTAATTGCATTTTTATACAATTCTTCTTCGAAAGTTTTCAGGAACTCTATCTTTTTCTGATTCGTAAGCAACTCTATGATCTGAGGTTCGGCATATTCGAACGGTGCCTCGCTTCCCGATAAAAGATACTCCTGAATGTTAAGCAAATAACAAAAGCTGCTATCAGCAACTTCCACATATTTATTAGTGCGCAGAAACTGATCTACATGGGTAACCGGAAGTGGAATATTATCCATCACTTCATAAAATTCTACCCAATGGTCATAAAAATAATCATAGATCACTGCGTTCTGTATACTATACTTTTCTATTTTCTCCAAAGAAGCTTCGCTGTTAGACTTATACCAGGTTTTCACCTCATTAAGTCCCGGTGCATCTACAGGGATTTTCAGAAAAAGACCTTTAATAAGACTTTTATCCAAAAGGAACTTTTTCTTATTATCATCATAATATTCTTTTTTTTCACTGTCACGAATCACCACAGAAAGTTTCTCTTTTACCAGTCGCTCCTGGTAACGATATTTGACGAGAGAATGACGGTAATCTTCAACTAATTGGTCAATTTTCGCCTTTTCACCGGTCAAATTACGGGAAGCCACTTCGTACATCAAAGCGTCTTTCACCCATTTTCTCACATAACTCTCTGCTAATAATAGACTATCCCCGGAAGTAATTCCTTTAGGAATACGGCTGTCAACTTCGCTCCGTAACAGGGTTTGTTCCTTCACTTTTACAACAATATCCGTATCACTCATTGATAATGAACGAGTACAGGAACACAGCAAAGATACAAATGCTATAAAAATGTAGCAACTTTTCATAGACATCTCTTTTCGTTTTTGCTATTTTTATAAAAAGAGAAGGAACATTCCATATTAATTAGCCATTTCGGACAGGAATTTAATACGAACCAGGCGAATCTCTTCTTCCGTATAGTCGCTACCCAGTTCTTCTATAGCCTCTTCCAGGTTATCCGTTTCCGAATCCTTGAAATATTCGTAGATATCTTCCACATGGTCTTCATCCATCACATCATTCAGGAAATAATCGATGTTGATACGGGTTCCGGAGTAAACAATCGCTTCTACTTCGTCAAGCAATTCAGTAAACTCAAGTCCTTTTGTCAAAGCAATATCATCCAAAGCCACCTTTCTATCGATACTTTGTACAATCCAGACTTTTAGTTTAGACTTATTAGCAACTGTACGTACACGCAGGTCTTCCGGACGGTCAATCTCATTTTCTTCCACATGACGGCGAATCAGATCCACAAAAGCCTGTCCATAACGTTTAGCCTTTCCTGCACCGACTCCCGGAATATTCTGTAATTCATCCAATGTAACCGGGTAGGTTGTAGCCATTGTTTCCAGCGAAGGGTCCTGGAAAATCACAAAAGGAGGAACTTCCAGTTTTTTAGAAAGCTTTTTACGCAGGTCTTTCATCATAGAGAAAAGAACCGGGTCTACAGCGCTTGTTGCACCTCCTCTTACCGGAGCATCCTCTTCTTCCTCCTCAAATTCGTTATCTTTGATAATTTTAAAAGAAACCGGTTTATCCATAAACTTCTTTCCTTCCGGAGAGATTTTCAGTAAACCGTAATTCTCTATATCTTTCATCAGATAACCGGCAATAAGAGCCTGACGAATTACCGCGTTCCAGGTCTTTTCATCTTCATCCTGTCCGGAAGCAAAAACCTCCAGTTCATTGTGTTTATAAGACTGAATTTCGGACGTTTCGTTACCTACTAAAATATTTACAACATATTCCGCTTTAAACTTCTCTTTTAATGTGCTTACTACCTCGAGTACCGCACTCAACATTTCTTTTGCTTCCACTTGCTTTTTAGGGTTCAAACAATTATCACAATTACCACATCCATCTTCTGTATATTCTTCGCCGAAATAGTGCAACAACACTTTCCGGCGGCAAACAGCCGTTTCGGCATAAGCCGCTGTCTCCAGAAGTAGTTGTTTTCCAATTTCCTGTTCGGCCACAGGTTTACCCTGCATGAACTTTTCCAGTTTCTGCAGGTCTTTATAGGCGTAAAAAGCTAAACATTCACCAACTCCACCATCCCGTCCTGCACGTCCGGTTTCCTGGTAATATCCTTCCAGGCTCTTCGGTATATCATAATGGATAACATACCTCACATCCGGTTTATCAATACCCATGCCAAAGGCAATGGTTGCAACGATAACATCGGCCTGCTCCATCAGGAATGCATCCTGATTGGCCGAGCGTTGTTGCGAATCCATACCCGCATGATAAGAAAGGGCTTTGATTCCGTTTGCTTTCAGAATATCTGCAAATTCCTCCACCTTCTTCCGGCTGAGACAATAAATAATTCCTGACTTTCCTTCATTATTCTTGATATACTTAATGATCTCCCTGTCAATATTATTCCCTTTCTGCCTGATCTCGTAATACAGATTAGCCCGGTTAAAGGAAGATTTAAACACAGTAGCATCCACCATACCCAGGTTTTTCTGAATATCATGCTGCACTTTGGGGGTTGCAGTTGCCGTTAAAGCAATCAGGGGCCGTTTTCCTATTTCATTAATAATGGGTCGTATCCGGCGATACTCCGGTCTGAAATCATGGCCCCACTCCGAAATACAATGGGCTTCGTCCACTGCATAAAATGAAATATTTACCTGCCGGAGGAATTCTACATTTTCTTCTTTGGTTAAAGATTCGGGAGCAACATAAAGCAATTTAGTGCGGCCTGCCAGAATATCCTCTTTTACCTGGTCGATAGCAGCCTTATTCAGGGACGAATTAATAAAGTGCGCAACTCCGTCTTCTTCACTGAAATTACGCATCGCATCTACCTGGTTTTTCATTAATGCGATAAGGGGAGAAATTACGATCGCAGTACCCTCCATCATTATAGAGGGCAACTGGTAACATAAGGACTTTCCTCCACCTGTAGGCATCAATACAAATGTATCATTCCCGGCCAGCACATTTTCAATAATAGCTTTCTGAGTTCCCTTAAAGGTGTCAAAGCCAAAATGTGTTTTAAGTTTTTCGGTCAAGTTATCCTTTTTCGCCATATATAGGTTTTATTATATCGCTTTAGTGTATACCTTTCAGGCTATTTGCAACCGGTTTACATCCGATTTTTCAAATTGTTCCTTCGCATATTCAAGGGTTACGTGCAATTCATCTTTGTTTTGTGAAGGCATTGTATACATAGCATCCATCATCACAGCTTCCACTATCGACCGGAGCCCACGGGCTCCCAGTTTAAACTCAAGCGCCTTGTCTACAATATATTCATAAACAGCCTCATCAAATGTAAGCTTTATTCCATCCATTTCAAACAATTTTACGTATTGTTTTATGATAGAATTTTTGGGTTCTGTTAAAATATTGCGCAGTGTTTTCCTGTCTAATGGATTCAGATAAGTCAAAATCGGCAAACGACCAATGATTTCCGGGATCAGTCCAAACGACTTCAAATCCGTCGGTGTGATATATTTCAATAAATTATTCCTGTCTATCGTAGCCTGCTCTTTATTTGCCGAATAACCCACCACACGGGTATTTAACCGTTTGGCTATTTTTTTCTCTATCCCATCAAACGCACCACCACAAACAAACAGAATATTTTTGGTATCTACCGGGATCATTTTCTGTTCCGGGTGTTTCCGTCCTCCCTGTGGCGGAACATTTACGATAGAACCTTCCAGTAGTTTTAACAACCCCTGTTGTACTCCTTCCCCACTTACATCACGGGTAATAGAAGGATTATCACTTTTGCGCGCGATCTTATCAATCTCGTCAATAAAAACAATACCACGCTGCGCGGCCTCCACATCATAATCCGCAGCCTGCAATAAGCGGGTCAGAATACTCTCAATATCCTCTCCCACATATCCGGCTTCAGTTAATACTGTGGCATCCACTATTGAAAAAGGTACATGTAACAATTTGGCAATCGTACGAGCCAACAATGTTTTCCCTGTACCGGTAGCACCCACCATGATGATGTTCGACTTTTCGATCTCTACATCATCCGTCGATACTTTCTGTAAAAGCCTCTTATAATGATTATATACAGAAACCGCCAGGTAACGTTTGGCATCGTCCTGTCCAATCACATACTGGTCAAGAAACTTCTTTATATCCTCCGGTTTCGGAAGTTCTTTCTGGTTTAACCCGAAAGAACTCTTCGAAGCCGGCATTTGTTCTTTTACTATTTCGTAAGCCTGTTGTGCACATTCATCACAGATAGCACCGGATATACCGTTAATCAAAAGACCAACATTCCGGCTGCTCCGTCCGCAAAATGTACATGTTTCCCCTGTTGTTTTCGCCATAGATACCTATCGCTATTATTTACGGGTTAATATTTCATCTACCATGCCATACTCTTTCGCTTCTTCTGAAGTAAGCCAGTAATCGCGATCGCCGTCACGTTCCACCACATCAAACGGTTTCCCCGAGTGTTCGGAAATAATCGTATACAATTCTTTTTTCACCTTCAGGATTTCGCGGGCTGCAATCTCAATATCCGATGCCTGTCCCTGTACACCTCCTAACGGCTGGTGAATCATCACACGGGAATGTTTCAAAGCGAAACGTTTACCTTTTGTTCCGGCTACCAGCAATACAGAAGCCATAGAAGCGGCCATACCTGTACAAATAGTAGAAACATCGCACCCGATAAACTGCATAGTATCATAAATACCATATCCGGCATATACCGACCCGCCGGGCGAATTAATATAAATAGAGATATCTTTACCCGGATCGCTCGAATCCAGGAACAATAACTGTGCCTGTATCACATTGGCAGTATAATCATCAACCTGGGTTCCCAGAAAGATAATACGGTCCATCATCAAACGCGAGAACACATCCATCTGTGCCACGTTTAACTGACGTTCCTCAATAATTGTCGGCGAAATATAACTACTTGTTATATTCATATAACTATCCAACGCATTACTATTCATACGCAGATGTTTGGTTGCATATTTTTTAAACTCTTCCATAATTCGTTTTCTAAGTTATACAATAAACCATTAAGACACCAAAAAGGGATTCCCCTCTTTCCTTAACAGAATAACAAAGTTATAAATAAATTTCTTAAAGAAACAACTTATTTGTTATCCACTAAGTTAATTTTTAGAGAGAAATCCCTTTTTTCTCAAGGTCAGCGGGTTACCGCTTTGAGAACCCCGTTTTTATTCGAAAAGTTTAGTAAACTCCTCGGTTGTTACCTCTTTTACATCCAGTTTTACCTGTTCTTTTAACCAACCGGCCAGTTTTTCTTCCACCACACGATCGATAATGTTCTGTAAGGTTTCCTTATTCTTCAACATATCTTTCGAATAGTTTTCCAACACATCGTCAGGAACCGACATCATACCATATTGAGCAAACTGTGCTTTTGCTACTTTTTTAGCAAAATCTTCCAGATCAGCATCTTCTACTTTCAGATTGTTTTTCTTAACAATATCCTCTTTGATCAGGTGGTAAGTCAGATCCGCAATGATTTTCGGATACTCTTCATCTACCTGTTCTTTGGTTTTCTTCTCGTCAGAAGCCAGCAACCAGCGTTTCAGAAAATCGTCGGCAAACTGTACATCACCTGCTTTTTTCACCAACAGTTCACGGGCATCCGTCAGGAATTTATAATTACTTTGAGGCTCAAATTGTTCAGCGATCTGCTATTTGATTTTATTTTTGAATTCCTCTTCCGAAGTTACAGTGCCTTCACCGAATACTTTATCAAACAAATCCTGATTTAGCTCAGCTTCTTTATGACGGGTACTTTCTTTGATTTCAAAGCTGAAATCACCGGTAATTTCCGCAACCTGCTCTTTATCTACTTTCAGTAAAGATGCCAGTTCGGCGGCTGCTCCTTCATAGGCTTTATTCGGGTTGAATACAACTACCGAATTAACCTTAGCTCCAAGAAACTTATTTCTTTCTTCTTCATCTTTCAGGTACATCGGCATCAGTACTGCATCTTCCACCACAATACCTCCTTCTTTCACCTGGCCGTTTTCCAATTCAGCCAGCATACCTTTTACAAGATCTTTTTCTTCAACATCTTCTGCCGTATCATACGATCCGTAGTTGGCTTTGTAAGAGTTGATCTGTTTTTCCAACATTTCATCATCTACAACTACCTGATAGTAGGTCAGTTTATCTTTCTTATTCAGTGTAATATTGATTTCCGGAGCAAATGCCAGGTCAAAAACAAATTCGAAATCTTCATTGGTATCAAAATCAATCTCTTTTTGTTCCGTTTCGTTTGGTAACGGCTCACCCAGTATATTCAACTGGTTCTCGCGGATATATTTATACAGATTTTCAGAAACCACTTTATTAACCTCTTCGGCCATGACATGCTTTCCGTACATCTTCTTTACCATTTCCATGGGTACCATTCCCTGACGGAATCCGGGTATATTTGCTTTTTTACGGAAATTGCGTAAGCTCTTATCTACCTGGTCAGCGTAGTCGGCTTTCACTATCTCCATTTTCAGGATACCGTTAACAGCATCAGTGTTTGTAAGCGAAATGTTCATTCTGATTTATTTAATTAATTATATGTCGTCTTGAATTTTAGGGTGCAAAATTAGAGTCAATCTTTCAATCTCGCAAATTGTGGAGTTATAAATATCCACTTCAAAAAATAAATAAAATATCTATTCCTCTTAAATATCTTTATGTAAATCAATATAATCCGTTTGCAATTCCCGGCAAAACAAAACTTCTTCCTATATTTGGCGGTTGGATATTATAAAAGCTATTTTATATGGGATTTAAAGGAATGTTCGAAGATAAATCCGGAATTTATCAGGTAATGATTTTATTGTTGCTTATGCTTTCATTTTATATGGTCGCATCTTTAATTACGGTCGTTATCCTTTTTTCTACCGTGGGTATGGGTGGCGATATATTTTCACGCCCGGATGTGCTGCGCTGGGTACAATTATTATCTGTAACAGGAGTTTTTTTGTTACCTGCATTAGGAGCAGCCTTCCTTTTTAGCAAACATCCCAAACAATATTTATCCATAGAGAACTTACCTTCCGGTAAATCCCTTCTCTGGATTTTACTATTTATGTTCCTCCTTACCCCTATTATTAACCTTACGGCATTGGCCAATAAAGCGATGGTGTTGCCCGGATTCATGAAAGGAATAGAAGAGTGGATGCAGGCAAAAGAGACACAAGCCGAACAACTTACGGAATTATTGCTGGCCGGTAGCGGTATAGGAACCTTTTTAATGAATATTGTGGTGATCGCTATCGCTGCCGGGATAACAGAAGAATTCTTTTTCCGGGGAGCCTTACAACGCATTTTTGGTAAATGGTCTGCCAACCATCATATTATTATCTGGACTGTTGCACTGATCTTCGGAGCGATACACTTACAGTTTTACGGATTAATTCCGCGTACTATCCTGGGGGCTTTTTTTGGTTATCTGCTATATTGGACTAACAATCTATGGCTTCCGGTCTTTGCCCATTTTGTAAATAACACATTTGGAGTAATAGCCATGTCGCGTCCGGACTGGCGGGAAAATGAACTTATTTCCGGTGAAATTCCTGACCATTTAATCGGGGTATACATCGGCTGGGCCGCTGTTTCCACTGTCCTATTATATTATTGCATCCGGAAATTCAGAAAAGAACAAGTAATTCAATAACAAACAAAATCGTCTCTTTTCTCTCTAAAAAAGTTTTTTGGTCGAAAAGTTTGCCACTTTGCATCATCCCTATAAACAACAAACTGTTTATCAGGAAAATAAACCCAAAAACAGATGATGCAAAGTATGATGCAAAGGTGATGCATAGTATTTCGTTTGCATCATTTTGGGCTATTTCCCTTCTCATCATAATCTCCTTGTGTTTTCATTCGTGATATTAGCTGTTTTCCTAACGAGTATCTTTTATTCTTCTCTTATCTTCTTTTGCAAACCCGCTGTCTTATTTACTGTTCAACGGCAGTTGCACACGTGTTCAACCCGGGTTGGGCAGGTGTCCAACTGCAGTTGTACAGGTGTTTAACGCCCGTTGAACAGTAAAAAGTATAACATATCTTGAAGATCAGATCTTTAAAACATGAAATAAGATATATGAAAAGTAAAAAAAGAACCCGTTGGCTAAGACCGATTTTCAATGAATACATCCGCCTTTCGCTGGCTTCGCTGGCGCAGATTTAAATCTGTGCCCAAAAGCTTAAACTCAAATCAATCAAATACTCTCTTACGGAGCTGGAAGTCTTTCCCTAAATATTTCTCGCGTACGATTTCGTTTTCTGCCAATTGTTCGGCTGTACCCTGGAATAAAACTTTTCCTTCAAAGAGCAGGTAAGCACGGTCGGTAATACTCAACGTCTCGTACACATTATGGTCGGTAATAAGAATACCGATATTTTTATGTTTTAATTTGGCTACAATAGCCTGGATATCCTGCACAGCAATCGGGTCGACACCGGCAAATGGTTCATCCAACATGATAAATTTCGGGTTAATAGCCAGGCAACGGGCTATTTCAGCACGCCGCCGCTCACCCCCGGATAGTTGGTCACCCAGATTCTTCCTTACTTTGTTTAACCCAAACTCATCAATCAGGCTTTCCAGTTTCTCTTTCTGGTACTCCCGGCTCGTATCGGTCATTTCCAGTACGGAACGGATATTATCTTCTACCGTCATTTTCCGGAAAATAGATGCTTCCTGCGCCAGGTATCCGATGCCGCTACGTGCGCGTTTATAAACAGGAAATTTGGTAATCTCCGTATCATTCAGAAATATTTTACCTTCATTGGGAGTTACCAGGCCAACCGTCATATAAAATGTAGTTGTCTTACCGGCTCCGTTAGGGCCCAGCAAACCAACGATCTCGCCCTGTTTTACATAGATCGATACATGGTTTACCACGGTACGGGTCTTATATTTTTTCACCAAATCCTCCGTACGAAGGATCATTTCTTCATTTTCAGCCATCTACTTCAAAAGATTTGTTGCAAAGAAACAGAAATAATTAATTTTGAACAAATAGATTAAATTAAAAGAGGTTTCTTATCTCTTTCTTCCCGTTAAAAGAAAAAAAGATGAATAAGAAACCTCCGGATTCCAAACACTCTCCTGCAATGAGCATAAAGTGTAAGAACAATTAAATAGTTAAGGTTTTGGCTACTTTAGTATTTATTCAGTTAAACATCATTTTTACGGGATATACGCTCTGATATAAAGTAATCCAGAGCTATTTTGCCGGGTCCTGCCATATACATAAGTATAAACAGACACATATAGGCAAACGGCAATTCTTTATCTGAAAACGGATCGCCGGCATGTGCAACAAAACAGGCAATGATCATCGTAAATATCATAGGAATAAGTGCCAACCGGTATAAAGCTCCGAAAATAAAGCCAAGCGAACAGGCTACTTCCGCAAATATAGCAAGTGATACGGAGACAGCACTACCCACTCCTAACGGGTCCGGAAACTGATGTTGTAAGGTATCAAAATATTGTATCTTTTGAATACCATGCATCATCAATAAAATGCCCAAAAGAACTCTTAATGCCAGTAAAAAAAAGGACATCCGCCGGTTTTCGGTAGCTTCCGGAAACAAAAAGCTTGTGATAGCATGCAGGAATTTATTTTTCTTTACCATTTGTTCATCTGATTTGCATTAATAAAACAAAAACAGACCTTAAAAGTTTAATCCTGCACGCAGACAACACAGATGTGTATGCTAACTGGCAGATAGAAAGATATGTTTTAGATTATAATTATTTTATTGCGTTTCACTACAATATTAATTACTTTTGGCGCTTTGAAAAATAATTTTATCACTAATACCATTTAAAATGTCACAAGTAAAATTTTATTCAGGAGAAGATATTCCCTTGGAATTACATAAAGTAAGAATTGTTCAGAAACTACATCTTGTACCCATTGAAAGACGTTTGAACGCAATAGAAGACGCAGGATTTAACACATTCCGTCTTAGTACAAAAGACGTATTTCTGGATATGCTTACCGATAGTGGAACCAATGCTATGAGCGACAACCAAATCGCAGCTATGTTTCAGGCAGACGATGCGTATGCCGGTTCACAAAGTTTTGAGAAATACCAGTCGGCCGTAGAAGAGGTATTGGGTAAAAAATACCTGCTTCCCGTTCACCAGGGACGTGCGGCAGAGAATGTAATCTCACGCACTTTTATCAAACCGGGCAATATAATCCCGATGAATTATCACTTCACCACTGCATTGGCACATATTCTGGAACAGGGTGGACAGATTGCAGAGTTATTATATGACGATGCGTTGATTCTGAAATCGACCAATCCGTTCAAAGGAAACATTGATATTGATAAACTGG
Organism: Tannerellaceae bacterium; assembly: GCA_021203545.1. Taxonomy (GTDB): domain Bacteria; phylum Bacteroidota; class Bacteroidia; order Bacteroidales; family Tannerellaceae; genus UBA4116. The sequence continues at coordinate 15,895 of JAJQAZ010000015.1, forward strand.
TAAAATGTATCGAAGAAAACGGTGTCGACAACATTCCGTTCATCCGTATGGAGGCATCTACCAACCTGATCGGTGGCCAGCCTTTCTCTATGGCCAACCTGATGGATGTTCGCCGCATTGCCGATAAATATGGTATCATGTTGGTACTGGATGCCAGTTTGATTGGCGAAAATGCGTATCTGATCAAACAACGCGAAGAGGCCTGGAAAGAAAATAGCCTGGGCGATATTATTAAAGCGATGACCGGTTTGGCCGACCTTGTTTATTTCTCGGCACGCAAACTAAGCTCTTCCCGTGGGGGTGGTATCTGCACCAACCGCAAAGAACTTTATTATAAAATGGAAGCATTGATCCCGTTGTACGAAGGGTTCCTTACCTATGGTGGTATTTCCGTACGCGAGATCGAAGCTATTGCTGTTGGTTTACGGGAAACACTGGATGAGACCATGATCAGCCAGAGCCTCAATTTCATCAAATATGTTGTTGAAAAACTGGATTCAAAAGGTATTCCGGTTGTAACACCTCCGGGAGTATTGGGTGCTCACATTGATGCCGGTGCTTTCTGCGACCATATTCCACAAACCGAATATCCGGCAGGTGCGTTGGCTGCTGCTTTCTATCTGATATCGGGTGTACGTGGTATGGAGCGTGGTACTATCTCCAGTGTTCGCGACGAAAACGGTGTGGAGATCATGGCAGATGTGGAATTACTCCGTCTGGCACTTCCCCGCCGCGTGTTTACTCTTTCGCAGGTGGAATATGTAATTGACCGTCTGGTTTGGTTGTACGAAAACCGCAAGCTTATTGGTGGTTTGAAATTTACCTATGAGCCTCCGGTGTTACGTTTCTTTATGGGAGGACTGGAACCGACCTCAAACTGGCCGTCTGTACTGGTTGAAAAGTTCCGGAAGGACTTTGGGGATAGCCTGTAAGAAATGAAAAATGAAAAATAATTAATTTTTTGTTTGTTCTATAAATAATAAAGGAGAGGGCTATTTCAAAAAACGAATTGCTTCCCGCGAAAGCGGGAATCGCACTAAAACTAACAAAATTTATAGTTGTAAATCATGTAAAAAAGTTAGTTTTAATGCGGTCCGGGATCAAGAGGCTGTGTAAAAACTAAATTGTAAAATCAAAAAAGTTACAGATTGTAAGCCCAAAGGGCTTGAATGTGATTAACCGCGGGTGAAACCCGTGGCAGAAAGTAACTCTACTCTATGAACTCCGAATAGGGTTCAACCCTTTCAGGGTTGTTATGGAGAGGATTTCTGCCTACCCCGGGTTACACCCGGGGTTATTGACATTTTACCCTCTTCGGGGTAATCATTTACAATTTGTAACTTTATCAAAGAACGATAAGAGTTTTTACACAGCCTCTCAAGTCCGGGAACAAATCCGGGGGATTGAAATAGCCCTTATTTGATTAGTTATTAGTGATCCGGAAAATAGTTTTATTCATCGTAATCTTTAAGAGTGCCTTTATAAGTGCCTTTGAGAGTTTTATTTCCTTCGAACACAAAGTCCATATCAATAGTATAAATATTTCCGTTTTTTGCAATCTTACAGTTTCCGGATAGAAAACTATAGTCTTCTTTTGAGTTCCATAAACCTCCTGTATCTCCATAGATTGTCATATCCTTAACATCTTCATCCATACTCACCGGATAAGTACCTTCTTTAGGTAAAGAGATACTGCTATCAAGATAGTTTATATTGATAAACAATTCAAAAATATCTTCATCATCAATATCATCATAATCTTTAACACTTTCCAGATCATAATCCGATTCCACTAATAGAAAGATCAAATCCATGCTGACAAATTCATCACCACTGGCATATTCACGATCATAAAAAGCCTGAAAAATCTTATACGTTTTGCCATTGAACACGATTGTGCTTTCAGTTCCATTACCATTGTCGTCATCGTCGTCGTTATCACAACCAGTAAAGGTGCACACACTTCCTAACAAAAGGAGAAAATAAAAAATTACTTTTTTCATAAATTAGAATAATTTTTAATTAGTAAAATAAATAAATGTATAAGTTATTTATTC
>JAJQAZ010000116.1 GCA_021203545.1 Tannerellaceae bacterium
TCACAGATCCTAATACTCGTTAGTCGGGGATTACAAATCCCCTCCGACCAAAAAACGACGTAGCGAGGACGCTACGCCGAACGTTGGGAACGTTGGATTATTAGTCCCCCCTTTAGGGGGTTAGGGGGTTCTCCTTTCTGCCAGTTCGGCCTGTATTTTTTCGTTGAGGCTTTTGCTGATTGGGTAGAAGAGGAGGGCGAGTACACCGATGAAGAATGTGATGGCCGGGATGATTCCGGAGGTGAGGCGGATGCCGAGGATGGCGGATTCGGTTTGTACGGTGTTGGCTACGAATCCGAAGGAGTCGACGATGCCTCCGCAAATGGCTCCTCCGAGTCCTAATCCGGCTTTGAGGGCAAATACGATACCTGCAAATATGAATCCGGTGGCCCGCCGGTGGTTGATCCATTCGGAGTGGTCGGCCACGTCGCCCATCATGGCCCATAACAGGGGTATGGTGGGTGCATAGGCTATACTTTTGAGTATATTTATGGTGAAGATCAGCCCGATTTTACCGGGTGTGATAAAGAAGAACAGCGAGGTGAAGAGGGCTGTTAACGCCAGACAGACGAGGAATACATTCCGTTTTCCGAAGATGTTGGAGAGGAAGCCCGATAACAGGATGACTCCTATTAATGTGACGAGCTGCCCGGTCATATTGAAGAGGCTGAATCCTACTGCGAATACGTTGCTGTTGTCGTCGAGCGCGATGAGTCCGAAGGCGTTCAGGAAGCTGTGCCATATGCCGTATGTTTGCCCGGCTTCGCTTACCAGGCCGAAGTGGCGCAGGAAGTTGAAAAGGGCGTCTTTGTCTACATAGTAGTTGAAGTAGTAGGACATGCTGCTGCCCCACATGGCTAAGGTGGTGAATAGGAAGAGGGTGAGTGTGAACATGGCTTTCCACGGCAGGTTGTGCAGTATGTCGTGGAAGTCTTGTTTGATAGAGGTTTGCTGGTTGGCAGGGGGTACGATGCGTTCTTTGGTTGTGAAGAAGGTGATGATTAACAGGATGAAGGCTATGGCGGCAAAGATGCTGATGGTGATGAGCCAGCCTTTTTGTGAGTTTCCTTCGCCGAATTTGGCTACTAACGGCAGGGTGAGTCCCTGTACGATGAATGTGGCGATGGTTGCTGTTACGAACCGGATGGAGGAGATGCTGGTGCGCTCTTTGATGTCGCCTGTCATTACCCCTCCCAATGATGCATAGGGGGTGTTGTTGAATGAGTAGATAGACATGAGGAGGGTGTAGGTGACTCCGGCATATAGGATTTTACCCCTTTCGGAAAGGTCGGGGGTGGAGAATGCGAGGATGAAGAATAGGGCGAATGGGAGGGCTGTCCAGAGTATCCACGGACGGTATTTTCCCCATTTGGTGTTGGTACGGTCGGAGAGGATGCCTACCAGCGGGTCTACGAATGCGTCGAATACGCGTGCCGCAAGTAGTATCATCCCGGCGGCTGTTGCTTTTATTCCAAATACGTCGGTGTAGAAAAATAGCTGGAACATCATCATCATTTGGAAGATGAGGTTTGCGGAGCCGTCTCCGAGGCTGTATCCGACTTTTTCTCCAAAGGAGACTTTTTGTGTTGAAGATTTCATGTTGTTATCTTTTTTAGTTATTTATCGGTTGTGAATGGTGATGCCGGTAGTCCCTGTACGTTGTATAGGTTTGCTTCGGGGGTGTTGCCCCAGGCATATCTTACATGTTGTGGGTGTGGTATTTCTTCGTTCCACACTATTACCTGGTTTCCCTGTATGGTTGCTTTTGCCCATTTGTATTTTTTATTGGCTCCGGCTATGGCGAATCCTTTTAGTTGCTGTACCGGACGGAATTCGTTTGTTCCCGGCCGGAAGCTGAGGATGATTTTGTTTCCTTCTGTTTGCATGGATTCGTAGATTGGGCCGTCGGCAGTTATGTTTTTGTTGTGTACGATGCGCTGTGCCTGCAGGGAGAGGCGGCGGGCGATTGTTTTTTTGTCTAACGGGTGTATGTCGTTCCATTCGCCTGCGTCGATTGTTACCGCAAGTGCTGTGTGGGGTATGGTGTGGGTTACCTGTAATTGTGCATCCCGCAGGGTGGCCCAGTTGCTTTCGGCAGGGTGTTCCGGATCCTGCATGAAGTTGGGTAGTTGTGCGATGAGGAAGGGTAGCTGCGGGTTGTTCCATTTTTCGCGCCAGTCATGGATGAGGGCGGTGAGGAGTTGCCGGTATTCGTAGGGGCGGCCGGTGTTGGATTCGCCCTGGTACCAGATGACTCCGGCCAGTGTGTAGTGTTGGATAGGGGCGATCATGCTGTTGTAGAGTCCGGTGGGGATGTACTGGAAGGTGGTGCCTCCGCGGGATGCGGGCATGCGGACTCCTGCCTGGTGTTTCCAGTTGCCTTCGAGGCTGATTTCCTGGTGGCCGGATATGATTTTGTAGGGTTTGTCTTCTACGAATCCGGGGTATCCCGCGTAGCTGATGAGCCGTACGGTGATTTGGTTGGTGCCTTCTTTTAGTGTGCCCGGAGGTATGGGGTAGATGCGGGGCGGGTATTGGTAGGCGGTGGTGCCTATGAACCGTCCGTTGATGAATACGGAGTCGGCATCTACAATGCATCCTAACCTGACGGTCATTTCGTCCGACAGGAATCCGGCGGGTATGTGGATTTCTTTCCGGAACCAATGGGAGCCGTTTTGCGGGCCGGAGGTGTCGCTACGCCACTCGCCGGAGAAGAGTGTTGTTTGTTGCCATGCTGTGTCGTTGTAGTTTGTTTCGTACCATTTGACCGGTTCGTTTATTCCTTTGTCCTGTTGGTATAGTAGTTGGCTCCAGGCTGCATTTTTTTTGTGACCGGTGCGGCGTATTTCTTCTACGAGGCTGTCGTCGGAGTAATAGCGGGCTTCGTTTTGGTATTCGGGGAATTCCCGTAGTCCTTCCATGCTGATCCATGCCTGTGCGGGTGTTCCTCCGATGCCGGCGCTGATCATTCCTTGGGGTACGCCGTTTTGTTCGTACTGGTCTTTGGCAAAGAAGTAGCCGAGGGCGGCAAATTCCCAGGCGTTTTCAGGAGTGAGGGGGTGCCATTGAACCTGGTTGGCCAGCTGTTTTTGCGGGCCGTGGAAGTTGTAGCCGAGGGGGATACGCACCAGGCGGATTTGTGGGTTGGAGTAGGTGGTTACTTCGTCGCGGAACATGTCGGTTACCCGGCGGATGGGTAGTTCGCTGTTAGACTGTCCGGTGCACAGCCATACATCGCCAATCAGGATGTCGTTGAGTATGATGTCGTTGATTGTTATTGTGTACGGGCCTCCTGCTTTTTGGGGCGGTAGTTGTATGTTCCATTCTCCGTCCGGGTTGGTTTGGGTGGTGTATGTTTTTTTCCGGAAGGTGATTTTTACGGTTTCTCCCGGGTCTGCGTTTCCCCACAGGGTGATGGGTTGGTCCCGTTGCAATACCATTCCGTCCGACACGAGTGCCGGTAGTTGTATGGCTGCGTTTCCTGTGTAGGAGAGCAGGAACAGCAGGAGCAATAAACTGTTTTTTAAGCAGGAACGTTTCATGGTAATTCTATTTTTTGTTTGGTAAACAAATGTATGTATAAGGTGACCGGTATGCTGTTGTGCATGTATCGGATATGTACTGATTTGTTACCTCTTGTTCTCCGGATGTAACAAATGTTTGTTTGTATGTTATATTATTTTTGTTTTTCTACATAGGATATGATTTCGTGTACTACGGGTTTGGGTTGGTGGTTGCGGTCGAACAGGAGGGCGTAGTCGGTACGTCCGGGTACGGGCCAGTCGTTTCTCCATGAATCGCCGTCGGCTACTCCCCAGAGGGTTACCCGGCTGATTTTGTCGTGGTGTTTGAGGAATAGTTTGAAGAAGTTGAGCATACGCGCATTCCATTGTTTGGATATTTCTTCCGGCAAGCCTTCGTTGTAAGGATCAATTTCTTTGCGGTAATCAAAGTTGGCGGAGACTTCGGCTCCTACGTTGCGGCTGGTGGCTGCGGGGAGGATGGTGAGGTCTAATTCGGTGATCATTACTTTGAGTCCGGTGGCAGTAAATGCGAGTAAACTTTTCTCGAATTCGTCTATTTCGGGGTAGTCCATTCCGATGTGGCCCTGCATGCCTATCCCGTCTATGCGAATGCCCTATTCCTGTAGGGAGCGTACCATTTTTACTACTCCTTCGCGTTTGCCGGGGTAGGCCATGGAGTAGTCGTTGTAGTAGAGTTCGGCTTCGGGATCGGCTTCGTGGGCAAATTGGAAGGCGAGTTTCATGAAGTCTTCGCCGAGTATTTCGTAGAATTTGCTGTTGCGCCAGGAGCCGTCTTCCAGAATGGCTTCGTTTACGACATCCCATCCTTTGATGCGGCCTTTGTACCGGCCTACTACGGTGTGGATGTGGGTGCGCATGCGCCGGGTGAGTATTTCGGGCGGGACGTTGTTGCCGTTTTCGTCTGCGCAGAACCATTGGGGTAGTTGTGAGTGCCAGATGAGGGTGTGCCCGGTGATGAACATGTTGTTGGCCTGGCCGAATTTGACGAATTTATCGGCTTCGGTGAAGGTGAATACTCCTTCTTCGGGTTGTATTTCCTGGCTTTTCATGCAGTTTTCTGCTACGATGGCATCAAATTGTTGTTTGATGATGCGTACACCTGCTGTGTCTGCTGCGTTGATCTGGGCCAGGTTGAGTGCGGTACCGATGTAGAACTTATCTTTTAATGCTTCTTTAAGCGTGGGTTCTGCCTGGGGTGCCTGTGTGGTACCTGTGCATCCTATCAGGAAGGCGGCAGATAAGATTGTAAGTTGTTGTATAATCTTCATATGTTTTTGTTTTTATAATTTCTTTAATTTCATTCTTTATTTACGAAGTTGTTTTTTTGTTCGGTGTAGCGTCCTCGCTACGTCGCTAAGAATTTGTACAGTTCCTGCTTGTTGGTCGAAGGGGAATCGTAGATCGGCCTTAGCCAATTGTAATCCCCGCCTGTGGAATATAAGGATTTGTAATCCGCTTACAGATTCCTAACTCTCTATTTAATGGGTATTCATTTGTTTGCCGGATCACAGATCCTAATATTCGTTTGTCGGGGATTACAATTGGCTAAGGCCGATCTACGATTCCCCTCCGACCAAAAACTCTTAAGTTGATGGCATTGGGGTGAAACCCCGGGCCAGGATGTAACGTTCCTTCGGAACTCAAGATTGCAGTCGCTGGCGCGGATTTAGCTAAGGCCGATCTGCGCCAGCAAAATATCCTTTGTTCGGCGTAGCGAGGACACTACGCCGAACGGTGTTCTTATGTCTTTCATTTTTCATTCTCCCGCAATGACTGCAACAATAGTTGATGTCTGTTTATCTGTATCCCGGATTCTGGTAGGCTGATTTTTCGTCTGCCGTCATTTCCATACCGTCTAATTGTCCCTGCGGAATCGGACGCAGGTAATGGTAGTCTTCGATGGTACGGGTGTATGTTCTTACGGTGTGGTCTAACGGGTCACTTAGTGAATTCGGATTACCGGCAATTGTATAAGTGGAAGATCTGTCTCTCCATGTTTGAGTACGAACCAGATCGTACCACCGGTAGCCTTCACCGAAGAATTCGCGTGTACGTTCGTCCAGGATGTAATCGATTGTGATAACGGCCGGTGTTTCATCCGTCAGTCTGGTGCTGAAGTCGTCTGTTTTCGCCTGATTTCCGTTATTATCCCAACGCCATTTACCGGCACGTGCACGAAGAACATTTACTAATTGTCTTGCTGTATAGTTGCCTGTAGCCCCTTTTACGGCAGCTTCGGCAGCAACCAGATACAATTCAGAGAATTTAGCAACCGGGAACGGACGGGCGATACCACCGTTGGGCATTCCTAATCCACCTCCATTGTCTGTGCGGTACATACCCAGTTTCCATAAGTTCGGATAGGCATATCTGCTGAATTCATGGTTACCGATTACGTATTCCGCCCTGCCGGGTAATATACCGGCTCCTACATTACTGATGTCGGAATCCGTATCCTGTGGATAGCTGATTACCTGATCTGTATCAATGAAAGATAAAATTACTCCTCCCTGTGGAACTGTCAATGAATTTGCGTTGTATACATATTCATAATCCAGTCCTGCTTTTTCCCAGTTACCACGGAAAGTGGAGACAAATGTGCCGTCGAAACGGGAGTCGTATGTTTTGTCTGCAAAAGTTCCGGTAATTACATCAATGGTCGGACACATACATTTCCACGGCCGTCCGTAAGCCTGTGCTGCTTCGCGTTGTACGGATTCTAAGGTGTAAGCGCCTCCGGCTGTTGCTGCACTTCTAAGGAAAGTATAATCCCACGTCATCATCCATACGGCAAAGTTACCGGGAGATTCACCGGAGTTATAGGAGTTGCTGGAACCGTCGTAGTATTCGCTTAGCTCTGTATGGTCGGCATAGAGTAACATTTCACTGTTACGATCGTTCTGTGCCAGGTTTACATCATAGTACGTATCCTGCAAAGAGAAAGGACCCGGATTCTCAATAGCTGTTATCGCTACATTGTATGCCTGCTGGAAATACCATTGCGCATCGTGCCCGTCAGGGTCTGTCCGGGAGGTTTCCGGATAAGTGGGTATGTTTTTAGGATTTTCGAGCCACCAGCCATAGGTGAGGTAGGCTTTTGCCAGGAATAGGCGTGCAAGTGTTTTGGTTGTACCTCCTGTTACGCGGCCTGTTTCCGGCAGGTCATTGATAGCTGTGAGCAGATCCGGGAAGATTGCTTTTGTGTACACTTCCGGTACGGTATTGCGTACGGATGTACGCGACGTGGAGGTATTGAATGCTAACTCACCGGCGCCTAAATCCAGAGGTACTCCGCCAAATGTCTGAACCAGCAGGAAGTAATCGAATGCACGGAAGAAACGGGCTTCTGCAATAAGTGCTTCTGATATTCCTACTTCTGTAGCATTTTCAATAATTCCACTGGCTGTATTGATATTGGTGAAAGCCTGGTTCCATAAAACATCTGACCGGCTGGTGCTTGCTGTAAGCGAACCAACTCCGGAGAGGTCTGCATCTTTATAGTTGCTATCCGCCCCGTGTCCGTAAGTAACTTCGTCGGTACCGGTTTGGTAAGCATTCAGGTAATAACCGTTTCCATACATATAACGCAAATGTTCATATAATGCAGTTAATCCACCCAGCACTCCTTTTTCAGTCTGGAAGAATCCGGGCTCATAGATACTCCGGGGCTCTTCATTTAAAATATCAGAGCATCCCATGGATAGGAACAAAGATAAAATCAATGTACCTGTTACAAATTTTGTATGTATGTTTTTCATAACTATACTCCTTTAAAATGTCAAATTAATACCAAACAAATAGTTACGTGTAGCCGGTGTATTTGTGCCGACAACCAGTATACGGCTGTTATAACCGGCTACTGCCTGGTTTTCATCGCCATAAGAGTTTGTTTCAGGGTCCATACCTGATTCATTATGGTAGGGAGAGAATAGTACAAACGGATTTTGTACGGTAGCATATACACGCAGGTTCTGAATACCGCTTTTCTTTAACCAACCGTTGGCAGTAAAGTTGTAACCAAGAGATATGGTACGTATTTTCAAGTAAGATGCGCTGAAATAGCCTAATGTGCTACCATATTTTGGGTTGTTACTGCTTTCAATACCTCCGGGAGCCGGATATTTGGCTCCTGTGTTTTCGGGTGTCCAGTAATCTACATCTACGTTATTTCTACGGCCGGTTAACATATTGAGGTAACCGTAAGAAGAATAGAGTGTACTGATCAGTGTTCCACCGCTCTTAAATGCTCCTACTACGCTCAGGTCAAAACCTTTGTAGGCTACACGTGTGTTAAATCCTCCCTGGAATCTGGGTTCCGGATTTATTACCTGCCGGTCGTCGGCTCCGATAGCTCGTTCGGGAGTTCCGTCCGCATTGTATCCTCCGGTGTATTTTACTTTGATCATACCCGGGTTGCCTCCCGGTTCCAGAATATCCAGGTAGGGATCGTCGGCCTGCCAGAGTCCTGTTTTTTCATAATCATAGATGGAGTTGATAGGATAACCAACGAACCAGCTATTACTTTCGTCTCTTGTTTGTCCTGATGCCAGTGCCGTAAGTTTGTTCTTATTTGTATATAAATTGATACCGGCATCCCATGTCCAGCCATTTACATTATCCAGGATAATACCATTCAGGGCAATCTCAAATCCTTTGTTCTGTGTTTCACCGATATTAGCCATGTAACTTCCTACTCCTGAGGTGGCAGGTAAAGAAACAGCCAGCAATATATCTTTGGTATTTTGTATGTAATATTCCATGTTTCCGGACAGACGGCCGTTGAAGAGAGAGAAGTCTAAACCGAAGTTCCATGTTTCGGAGTATTCCCAGCCTAAACCGGAGTTGGGTAATTCGGATACATAATATCCCAAAGCGAATTCATCCCCGAAGTTGTAAGGACGGGTAGATAAACGCCCCAGTGTTTTATAAGGGTCTACAGACTGGTTCGAGGTTTGTCCGTAACCAACACGTATTTTGAGTAAATCCAGGAATGTTACATCGTCCATAAATGCTTCTCTTTTTATGTTCCAACCTGCAGAAACAGCCGGATAAGCATGCCATTGGTGGCCTTTTGCCAGACGGGATGACGCATCCGAACGGAAAGTTGCCGATAACATGTATTTGTTATCATAGGTATACATAACGCGTCCCATCCACGACATTAAGCCGCTTTTATAATATTCCTGATTATTGGGATTGATGGTGATTTCACCTGTGGCCTGCCCTAAGTTAAAGTACTGGAAATGGTCGGCGGGGATATCAGTAGCCTGAATAGAACTGCTGTTGTAACTGGTCTCTTCTGCCGAGTACATGCCTACCACATTCAGTTGATGTTTTCCCATTGTACGATCATAAGTAATCAGGTTTTCAACGGCCCAGTTTGTAAGATGTGAGTTATTTATAGAGGCACTGGAGGGTGTCGTGGCAGTGTCGCTGAATACTCCTTCGCCTATATAACTGCCCCCATTTGTTGAACGATAGCTCAGACCCAGGTTCATTCTGTATTTTAATCCTTCTACGTAGGGAATTTTCACTTCGCCATAAATTGCATTGTACGAACCGAATGTTTTACTCTGGTCTTTATACCGGTCTCCCAGGTTATTGAGGGATTCTTTTGTCACAACATAATAGGTGTCATGCATGTTTACCCTTTCTTTTAAAGAGCCATCTTCATTGTATGGACTTGAAACAGGGGTCATACTTAATGTGTTATAAATACTTATGTTGTTGCCGTTCGTAACACCATAACTATTATTGGTCGTAAATCCGATACGGATATAATTACCCAGGTTTTGATCCAGTGAACCACGTAATGTTAACCGGTTGTAATCCTGTAAAGGTATTACGGCTTCATCTTTGTAGTAACCAATATCAAAACTGTAATTACCCTGTGCAGTACCTCCCGCAACGTTTACATCGTGGCTGGTTACAATACTTGTTCTGTATAATAAATCCTGCCAGTCTGTACTGATGTTGGTCGACTCGTCTGGTGCGTATACGGAATATTGGGTATCTGCTACTTCGCGAAGTTTTATAAACTGTTCCGCATTCATCATCGGATATTTTGCGAAGACTGTTTTTGCTCCTACGTATCCGTTGTAAGTAACACTGGCTTTCATACCCTGTTCGCCCCTTGAGGTAGTAATCAGGATTACACCATTTGCACCACGTGACCCGTAAATGGCTGTGGCGGAAGCATCTTTCAGGATGTCAAGACTTTTGATTATGTTGGGATTGATATCGCCTAACGAACCGGCGAATGGTATACCGTCCAATACGATTAATGGATCATTACTGGCATTCAGGGAACGTGTACCCCGGATACGAATTTGCATTTCGGCACCCGGTTTGGTTGAAAACTGACTCATTTCCACACCGGCTACACGTCCTTGCAGTGCCTGTGAAATGTTACTGGCCGGAACCTCCCGGATTGTTTCGTTACTTACGCTTGCGATGGAACCCGTTACGTCCGAGCGGCGTTGTGTACCGTAACCGATTACTACAACTTCACTCAATAATTCGGTGTCTTCCTGTAAAACGATCCTGTAAGTGGTTTGTCCTAACGGTATTTCCTGGCTCCGGTATCCGATGTACGAAACTACTAAGGTTCCGGTTGGAGGGGCTTCGAACGAGAAGTTTCCGTCGAAATCAGTAATAGAGCCGGTTGTTGTGCCTTTCACCTGTACGTTTGCTCCGATAATTGGTTCGCCGTTTGCTTCTACAACTATACCACGAATGGTTCTGTTTTGAGCAAATAGTTGTAAACTGCAAACATTTATCAGTATAAAAGCCAAAGTGGTTGTCAGTAACCTCTTTTTTATGCCGTTTGTTATTTTATTATCCATATTATTAGATTGTTTAGTTGATTATTTTCTAATTCTCTGTTTGTTTATAATGTAATAGTAGCTTTGAAAACAATGGAATCATTCACAATGTGTTTACATTTCAGTTTATATCATAGGCTTTTCTGATTTTAAATGTTATACTTACATAGCAAAAGTAGATTGAATCTGTGCGTTTGTGTTTGATAATGGTATCAGATGATTTGGTATAGGTAAGGCTGTGTTTTCTATCGGTAACAAAAACTTTCCTATATGTTACATTTGTTGTGAAACCTGCTTTTGTACTTCTTTTTTTCTTATCTTGCAGTCCAAATCTTATGTCTGATATAATAATTGGTTAGATGAAATACGGAACTCTATTATGCAAACCGGTGTTGGCCTTGTTATATATCTTTTTCAGTTTTCAGGTAAATGCCCAGACCGGCAGATTTTACTCCACAGATGATGGCCTTTCCAATAGCCTGATTAATGATGTGTATCAGGACCGGGAGGGGTATATCTGGATAGCAACCGAATATGGATTAAATAAATTCAACGGATACGATTTTATTAATTATTATCATGTTCCCGGCGACACCACTTCGCTGGATAATAGTTATGTACGTACGCTTTTTGAAGACCGGCAGGGTACGTTGTATATAGGTACCCTTTCGGGGTTGATGAAGTATAACAGAGGTACTGACTCGTTTGAGCGTATCCCGGTCTATAGCCGGGAGGGAAAGCTTGTGCAGGTACATGTGTCTGCTTTGTTGGAAATGGAAAACGGCGATATGCTGGTGGCTACCTCCGGACGGGGGTTGTTCCGGATAGAGAAAGATTGTGGGCGGTGTGTGCATTATACCACTTTGTCGGACCGGTTGAGTAGTAATTTTCTGAACTCGATGGTGCAGGACCCACAGGGTACTGTCTGGATTGGTACAGGTACCGACGGGCTGAACCGGTATAATCCGGTAACCGGTGGGGTTACGGTTTTTGAGTTTCCCGGTAATTCAATTTCCGCTTTAGTAGTGGATCACCGGGGGGTACTGTATGTAGGTGCACAGACGAAAGGGCTTTATAAGTATAATGAGGTTAGCACTTCTTTTGAAAGTGTGCCTACCGGACATCATACGGAGTTGTTTATTAAATCTCTGCGGGTGGATGCCGGTAATTATTTGTATATTGCTACAGACGGTCAGGGGTTGAAGATTTATGATCCGCTGCTTGACAGGTTGGAGGATTGGGTGGTTCCTACTTTTCCTTTTGATTTTGAAGGGGAGAAGGTGCATACTGTTTTGTTCGACCATGCACAGAATATGTGGCTGGGTATTTTCCGGAAGGGTATTGTGTTTTCGCCTGTAGCGGGTAAACGGTTTGATTATCTGGGGCACAAGTTGTATAGGAATAACCCGGTCGGGTTTAGTTGTGTAACGGCGATCCGGAAAGACCGGGAGGGTATTTTATGGATCGGAACGGATAGCGACGGGTTGTATGGTGTGAACGGAGACGGTGAGCAGGTGGCTCATTACCGCAGTACAACGGCTTATCCTTCAGTTCCGGATATTATACAATCTATTTACGAGGATAAGCAAGGTAATTTGTGGCTGGGTTCGTATGCGGACGGTTTGGTGCGAATGGATAAGAAGACGGGGCGGTGTACGGCTATCCCGGCGCTTGCGGACGCCCGTGTTTTTTATATTACCGGGAATGACGACGGTAGTTTGTGGATTGCTACTTATTCTGTCGGTATGTGCCGCTTAGACCCGCAGACGGAAGAGATAGAGTATTTCCCTTTTTCCAGAGAAACGAACGATGATCTTTTTATAGATGAGTTACCTAATAATGCGGTTAATACCCTGTTGTGTGACGGCGATTTAGTTTGGACCGGGCATTTTGACGGACTCAGCTGTTATGATACCAAACGCAGAACTTTTCTGACGTTGAACCAACAGAATAATATGCTTCCCGGCCAGGTGGTTCTGACTATACAGGAGAGTATGAACGGTGAATTACTGGTAGGAACTGCGAATGGCTTTTATCTGTTGGATAAGCAGACCCTGGACTATACACATTATACGATGGCCGACGGATTGCCGTCGGATGTGATTTGTGGGATTGTGGAGGATCGTTCGGGGGCTATCTGGTTTAGTACCTATCAGGGAATCAGTAAGTATGATCGCGCGGAAAACAGGTTTATCAACTACTCGGGAGAAGAGGTGATCCAGGGAAATGAGTTTACCCGGGGGGCACAGTTTACGGACGAAACCGGTAAGATCTGGTTTGGAGGGGTGAATGGGGTAACAGGTTTTTATCCCGGTGATGTGATTGATATCGAATCGGCGCCTTCTTTACTGATTACCCGGTTTTACCTGAATGGCCGGGCTGTAAAAATGGGAGACCGTTCCGGTAGGAAGGAGATCATTAAACACCCGGTGACAGAGGCCGGGGAGTATCACCTGGCCTGGCAGGATAATAATTTCAGGATTGAGTTTGCCTCTATGAATTATGAGATGACAGACCGGATTGTGTATCAATACCAGCTGGAAGGGGTGGATACGGACTGGCAAACGACGCACCAGGGTTCTAACTGGGTGGCGTTTAATAATCTTCCTCCCGGTAATTACCGGCTAAAGGTGCGGGCACAGGCGGGAGGTAATTATTCGCCGGAGAAACGAATCCGTATTTATATTACTCCCCCCTGGTACCAGACCCGGTGGGCCTATCTGTTGTATGGTGTATTTATCCTGTTGTTGGGATACATTATATTTTATACTGTGTTGTCTTATTTCCGGTATAAGCAGGAGGTGATAAAAAGGGAATATTCGGATAAAATAAACGAGTCGAAGTTGCAGTTTTTTACGAATGTGTCTCATGAAATCCGTTCGCCGATGACGCTGATTATTCATCCGCTGGAAAAACTAATCCGGGATTTGCAGGAGAAGGAGGGCGACCATACTACTTTATTGAATACCTATATTGTGATCCACCGCAATGCGCAGCGTATCCTGCGGCTTGTTAACCAATTGATGGATGTGCGGAAGCTGGAAAAAGGGCAGATGAAAATTAAATGCCGGGAAACGGATATCGTAGGGTTTATTGAGGACCTGATGCGAACGTATGATTATCTGGTCCGCCAGAAGAAGATCCGTTTTTCGTTTGTTCATGCTATGCCGGAGTTGAAGGCGTGGGTGGATCTGAACCATTTTGATAAGGTGTTGGCGAATGTGTTTTCGAATTCGTTTAAATACACACCTGAAGGAGGCGAAATTGTGGTCTCTTTAACAGAAGAAACGGATACCTCCGGTATATCCCGGATACGGAAGTATTTTGAAATACGGGTGACGGATACCGGGATTGGGATTGACCCTGATAAGCTGGAAGCTATTTTTGAACGTTTTTACCAGGTCAACGAAGATCCGTATTCCAACTTTGGTACCGGTATAGGCCTGCACCTGTCGCGGTCGTTGGTTCATTTGCACAAAGGAAAGATTTATGCGGAAAACCGGACCGGTGGGAAAGGTAGCTGTTTTGTTGTTCGCCTGCCTTTGGGCAATGAACATTTAAAACCGGAAGAGTTCGTTCAGGGCGCTCCTGTAGTACTACAGGAGGATGCTTTGTCTGCCAGACAAAGTATGGAAACATTATACGAAGAGAAAGAAGAAAAGGGGGTGAAAAGTAAAACGAGGTACCGGATTCTGATCTCTGAAGATGATGAAGAGATCAGAAGTTACCTGCAGAGCCAACTCGCCCCGGATTATCATGTTACCTGTTGCGGGGATGGCAGGAAAGCGTTGGATTACCTCCTGAAAGAGTCTTTCGATCTGCTGATCAGTGATATTATGATGCCTGAAATGGATGGCCTTACCCTTTGCCGGAAGGTAAAAAAGAATATCCGGATCAGTCACATCCCGGTGATTTTATTAACGGCCCGCGCACAAACAGAAGATAAGCTGGAAGGATTGAAACAGGAGGCGGATGCCTATCTGGTGAAACCTTTTGACCCGGAAATTCTGAAATATACGATCAGTAATCTGATTGCCAACAGGCAGAGGTTGAAAAATAAATTCAGCGGACAGGAAGAACAGGAGGTAGTGGTAGATACCGGACATGTGAAATCGCCCGACGAATTGCTGCTGGAACGGGTGATCAACCTGATCACCGAGAATTTGTCGAATCCTGCCCTGAATGTGGAGATGCTGGCGCGGACTGCCGGCCTTAGCCGGGTACATATGCACCGCAAACTGAAAACGCTGACTAACCAGTCGCCCAGCGAACTGATCCGTAACACCCGGCTCAAACATGCATCCACTTTATTAAAGTCCAGGAAATATACTATAACAGATGTTGCCTATGCTACAGGGTTCACTAATCTGTCTCATTTCTCCACCTCTTTTAAGAAGTTTCATGGCATATCTCCCACAGAATATCTGCAACAAAAAGAGTAATCAATATAAATAAAATTGTAACTTTGATGCCCGATTAAAAAATCCATAATGGCAGAAGGAACCAAAAATACAGGAAGAGGTAAACAGAAGGCGGTTGTTGTGGCCGACATGGGACGTTTACAACCGCAGGCGAGAGAATTGGAAGAGGCTGTATTAGGCGCTTTGATGCTTGAAAAAGATGCATATTCCATAGTTAGTGAAATACTCAAACCGGAATGTTTTTACGAGAAAAGGCATCAGATGATATATTCTGCGATTGTTGATCTGGCTTTGAACCAGCAACCGGTAGATATGTTGACTGTAACCGAGCAGTTAAAGAAGCGTGCCGAACTGGAACAGGTGGGTACCGCTTTTTATATTTCGCAGCTCACCAGTAAAGTAGCCAGTACGGCGCATATTGAATATCACGCGCGTATCATTGCGCAGAAATACCTGGCGCGCGAACTGATCTCGTTTACTGCCCAGATCCAGGATAAAGCCTTTGATGAGACCCTGGATGTGGAGGACCTGATGCAGGAAGCCGAAGGGAAACTGTTCGAGATCTCCCAGCGGAATGTAAAGAAAGACGTTACCCAGATCAATCCCGTTATTAAGGATGCGATGGATATGTTGCAGAAAGCAGCCAACCAGAAGGAAGGGTTGAGTGGCGTACGTACCGGGTTTGACGGGTTGGATAAGATGACTTCGGGTTGGCAGAATTCCGACCTTATTATTATAGCGGCCCGTCCCGCGATGGGAAAAACAGCCTTTGTACTTTCGATGGCTAAAAATATGGCGGTAAACTACAACAGTCCGGTTGCTGTATTCTCACTGGAGATGAGTAACGTACAGCTGGTAAACCGTTTGATTGTAAACGTGTGTGAGATTCCCGGTGATAAAATCAAACGGGGTAATCTGGAACCATACGAATGGGAGCAGCTTGACTTTAAGATCCGGGAACTGTACGACGCTCCTATTTATGTAGATGATACTCCCAGCCTTTCTGTTTTCGAATTACGAACCAAAGCCCGCCGGCTGGTACGCGAACACGGCATTAAATGTATTATTATTGACTACCTTCAATTGATGAATGCAAGCGGTATGAGTTTTGGTAGCCGTGAGCAGGAGGTAAGTACTATCTCCCGGTCCTTAAAAGGGCTGGCCAAGGAATTAAATATCCCCATTATTGCCTTGTCGCAGCTGAACCGTGGGGTAGAAAGCCGCCAGGGTATCGAGGGTAAACGTCCGCAACTGGCCGACCTTCGTGAGTCCGGAGCGATCGAGCAGGACGCTGATATGGTATGCTTCATCCACCGTCCGGAATATTATAAAATAACGGAAGATGAGCGGGGCAACTCGTTGATCGGTCTGGCCGAAATCATTATCGCCAAGCATCGTAACGGTGCGACGGGAGATGTGCGCCTTCGTTTCAAAAGCGATTTTGCCAAGTTTATGAATGTTGATGAAGATATTGTCGTTCGTGAATTCTCGTCCAACATGAACAATGTGGCCGACCCAATGCCTCCCATACCGCCCGCAGGGGCCGATTTCCTAAGCCAGGGGAGCAGCAGTGAAGTACCGTTTTAATTGTCAATTGCTTTATGTATAAGGGCGAATTAATATCTATCGGTGTTGCTATTTCCTGGACGCTGACAGCCCTTTGTTTTGAATATAGCGGAAAGCGTATCGGGGCCCTTTCCCTGAATATCATCCGGCTGGGAATGTCTATCGGTATGCTGGGGTGTACTCTGCTGGTCTTTACCGGCTCTTTCTTTCCGGTAGCAGCCGGACGGGATGCCTGGTTTTGGCTGGGTGTTTCCGGTTTTATCGGGTATGTATTGGGCGATTATTGCCTTTTTAATTCTTATGTATTAATCGGTTCCCGTTTCGGACAGTTGTTTATGACACTGGCCCCGCCTTCGGCCGCTTTGTTTGGCTGGTGGATATTGGGTGAGCATATGGGAGGTTATGCCTTGTCAGGAATGTTTGTTACCCTGTTCGGAATCGGTTTATCTGTTGTTGGTAAAGGAGAGCAAAAAGGAAAAAGACTACAACTAAAACTCCCCTTTAAAGGAGTATTGTTTGGGATTGGTGCCGGAGTCGGGCAGGGGGTCGGACTGGTATTCAGCAAACTGGGAATGGATTATTATAGGCTGGATGTCAATCCGCAAACAGATACAGAACTGTTTATGATTCCGTTTGCCTCAACCCTGATCCGGGGCATAATAGGCCTGGCCGGATTTCTCATTATTATGCTTTATTCCCGCAAAGGGAAGGAACTTTTACGTTCCCTGCCGGACAGGAAGGCGATGACGGCAGCTACCGGAGGAACTATTTTCGGTCCTTTCCTGGGTGTCTCCTTTTCGCTCATGGCCGTGCAATATACCGAAGCCGGCATCGCTTCTACTTTAATGGCACTTACTCCTATCATTATCATTTTCCCGTCCTGGTTTTTCTTCCGGCAGAAAGTAACCTTGAAAGAAATCATCGGCGCAGCTATCAGTGTATGCGGCGTTTCCCTGTTTTTCATGTAACCTGTTTTCCTGTGGTAAAACACCATGCTCCCATGGTCTAATCGCCATATCCACGAAGGAACCGGCCGTATTCCCTGACGAGCCGTCCGGCACCCCATGGACTCCCGGCCACGAGACCATGGTCTCCCGTCTGTTTCCCCATGAACTACCATTTATTACACCATGGTCTCCCGTCCCCGGCATCACGATGAAAACGATCCCGGCCACATAGAAGCGTCCTGTTCATAGCCCCCGTGCGGCAAGGCATTACTGCTGCCATACAGTACAATTCTCCTGTATAATTTATATCAAGTCCTGCAAGGACGTCATAACTTAGCCCAGTACGAAGTGCTGGGTTGGAGATACATTCCCCTTTTTATAAGTCCTGAAGGGACGGCACGATTTCCGGATTACTCCTTTGTCGTTATTTTATTATGCCGTGCTTACAGCACTAAGATTTCACATTCCATTCTTCAACCCAGCACTTCTGAAGTGAACCCCAAAAGTTGGACAGATTAGTTCCTTATGTATTATAATGAGTTC
>JAJQAZ010000041.1 GCA_021203545.1 Tannerellaceae bacterium
TTCCTAACTCTCTATTTAATGGGTATTCATTTGTTTGCCGGATCACAGATCCTAACACTCGTTAGTCGGGGATTACAAATCCCCTCCGACCAAAAGCCCCCTTGTTCGGCGTAGCGTCTTCGCTACGTCGTTAGTAAAAGTAAGGCTCTTGCCTCACATGAAGCCGGAGCTTCATAAAAATTATGGCGACGTAGCGAGGACGCTACGCCGAACGCTGGGTTATGCACATTTAACCCCATACGGGGTAATTACTTCCTATAGGTATATAAAAAATAACCGTCCTATTCTCACGAACAAGACGGATAACCTAATCTAACTTAATTCTAATACCATGAAAAACACTATATTATAATAACAGAATAAGTTTTAAAAGGTTCAATCAATTTTTTGTAGCAACCTTTGAGGCCGCTTTTTTCTTATACTTTTCCAGTTCTTTCTGTAACTGTTCAATCTCTTTGCCCTGATTATTAATCGTTGTCAGCAACGAGTTCAACTCTTCGTTTTCTATATCATCCGGGAACTGGGTATTTACCCTGTATATAAAGTCCGAAAGTACATTCATATAGTTATTGAACGCATCATAGGCATTGTCATACGGACTGAAACCTTTCTGGCCCATATGCTTCGTATTCATATAATAGAAGTGGTCACTACTTTGCAGATAGGCCCAATCCTGTTTGATACGACGGTCTGTTACCAGGCGAACGCGTTCGCTAATACCGTTGATCTTATTGAAAGCCTCTTTCTGAAGCACATTACCCAACCAGGAACTACAGTCTTTTTCTTCATCTACCCACGAAATCGGATAAGGTACAGATATAGAATCCACCGGTTTCAGCAGCGCAAATACTTCCGAAGGCATAGAGAAACTGATTCCTTTTTCCGCTGCAAAACGTGGCAGGGCCTTGAAGAAATCAAAAATCCCCGATTCAGCCGCATTCAGCGAACCCAATACATCGTAATTCATAAACAGGTTAATAATCTGTTCTGATTCCGGGGTATTGGCTATCCACGACATATACTTATCTGCTGTCAGCGGATATTCACTCCAGCTATAATCTGAGAAACGCAAAGAGAGGTCTTCGCTGAAACGGTCGTTTTTAAGAAGCAGTTTCAACTGCGGATGAGCAGCCGACGAGTATACATAATTCGGACTCTTCCAACCCAGAATGTGTTTTGCACCTTCTGTAATCATTCCTTTAAAACCAAGTTGTGTAACCAGGTCTGAAATTTCATCCGAATAAATCAGTTCCGTATTACGTAACACTTTGGGCTTCACACCAAAAAGTGCATAAATTTTATCCCGGTGTTTCTTTACCTGTATCTTGAATTCTTCCGGATCGCCCAGCGAAGCCAGGGAATGCGAATAGGTTTCCGTCAGGAACTCTACATTACCAGTTGCTGCCAGTTCCTTGAAACTGTCAATCAGTTCCGGCGAGTAGATTTCCATTTGTTCCAGCGCGGTTCCCGAAATAGAATAAGCCACCTTAAATTTACCGCCACTGGTTTTGATCATATCCAGAATTGTACGGTTAGCCGGAAGATAACATTTTTCCGTAATCCGGTGCATGATCTCTTCATTCTGAAAATCATCATAATAGTAATGATCATTTCCTATATCAAAAAAGCGGTATCTTTTCAGACGAAAGGGTTGATGTATTTGAAAATAAAAGCAGATCGTTTTCATATGATATTATTTTTTAAATTATTATTTTTTAAAGTAGTCAGCACTCACTTCGTTCGTTAGTAGTCATCGTTCGCTACACTCACTGGTAGTTATCACTCGTTTCACTCGTTAGTAGTTAAGTAGTTGATATATTATTTTTTCTTCTACCTGACTACTAAGCCACATAGTGGCTGATAACTACTTGACTACTTAACTACTTATTAATTACCTGTTCATAAATGCGGCGTACTTTTTGTCCCGCATATTCCCATTTAATATTATCTACCTCTTTTTTTCCTTCCTCTTTCAGGAACTGGTGCATAGCCGGATAGGTTATAATGGCATACATAGCGTCCGCCATGGCCTCCACATCCCAGTAATCTACCTTTACGGCATAGTCCAGAATCTCGGCACAACCTGATTGGTGGGAAATAATGGAAGGCACACCGCATTGCATCGCTTCAAGCGGCGAGATACCAAACGGTTCAGATACCGAAGGCATTACATACACATCGCTTGCCTTTAATACTTCGTATACCTGTTTACCCTTCATAAATCCGGTAAAATGGAAACGGTCAGCAATATTTTTAGATGCTGCCAAACGGATCATCTGGTTCATCATATCCCCGCTACCGGCCATTACAAACCGGGCATTAGGCGCTTTGGCTAACACTTTAGCCGCAGCTTCCACAAAGTATTCAGGCCCCTTCTGCATGGTGATACGTCCCAGGAAAGTAATCACCTTATCCTTCACCCCTCTTTTGTCAGGGATTGAAAGGATTTCCTGGCTCAATGGTTCTACCGCATTATGTACGGTTGTTACCTTTGCCGGATCCTGGTGATACTTCTCAATCACTGTCTGGCGGGTCAGGTTACTTACGGTAATAATATGATCGGCATGATCCATTCCGTCTTTCTCAATCGCGTACACATTCGGGTTCACATTGCCACGGCTCCGGTCATAATCAGTTGCATGTACATGGATTACCATGGGTTTACCACTAATCATTTTAGCATGTATACCAGCCGGATAAGTCAGCCAGTCGTGCGCATGGATCACGTCGTACTGCTCCGTACGGGCAATCACACCAGCCACAATCGAATAGTTGTTGATCTCTTCCAGCAGGTTATCCGGATAACGCCCGGAAAACTCTATACATCCCAGGTCATTCACATATTTGTAACTGAAGTCAGCATAGATATGATCCCTTAAGTCGTAATATTCCTGTGGATCCATATATTTGCCGATCCGCTCTTTTACATACTCATAATCTACATCACGCCAAACAACCGGAGTATTGCAGGTACCTATTATTTTCAGGAAACTCTGGTCTTCATCCCCCCAGGGTTTGGGTATTACAAAGGTAATATCCATATCCGGCTGCATAGCCATTCCCCGGGTCAATCCATAACTGGCTGTTCCTAATCCTCCCAGAATATGGGGAGGAAACTCCCATCCAAACATCAGTGCTTTCATACGATATATACTCCTTTATTCAGCGTTAAACTTCTTCAATAACTCAACAACCCGCAGAATCATAGCCACATTCATAGCAAAGGAAATACCTCCCCTGCCGGTAAACGGTGGATTACCGTCGAACAGTTCGGGAATGGTTCCGATACAATGCATGTTCATTTCTTCTTCCATACTGATCAGCATCCGTTCGGCAAAAGAGACACCACTCATGCCGAATACTTTGATATAAGCTTCGAGATAGAACCCAAGCAGCCACGGCCATACTGTTCCCTGATGATAAACCTGGTCTCTTTCAGACTGTGTGCCTACATAATAAGGGCGGTATCCTTCACTTTTCGGACTCAGCGACCGGAGCCCTTTGGGAGTCAGAAGTTCTTTGGTTACAATATCGAGGACAGAACGTTTTTGTACACGGGTGAGCGGCGAATAAGGCAATGCTACCGCCAGAATCATGTTCGGGCGTACACTCCAGTCTACCCCTGCACTGCTAACCGAATCGAACAAATAGTTATATCCGTTTACAAATGTTTCGGCAAATGAAGCTTCGATCCGCTGGATCGTTGTTTCTATTTTTTCGCCGGCTGCTCCACCCATTAACTCTTTGTAAAAACACAACAGGTTATACCAAAGAGCGTTGAATTCTACAATATATCCTGAACGGGGTACTACCGGTTTGCCATTTATTGTAGAGTTCATCCAGGTAATGGCTTTATCCCGTCCCTCCGCATACAGTAAACCGTTTTCCATCACTTTCATATCCGGATGCTCTCCGTCCATGATATAATCAATGATCTCTTTTACAAAAGAGCCATATAGCTCATTCGCTTTTTCGTTACTTACCTCACGGGCATATTGCTGGATAGCCCAGCTACACCACAGGGGTACATCCGGTTGGTCTAACTCATGGATTACTTTATCTTTCGTGCCGTCTTTCATGTAAGCCGACAGCGCTTTCATCGCTGTGGCCATTACCTTCTCGAAGCGTACCGGGTCGTCAATAGATAGCGAACATCCCGGCAACGATACAAACAGGTCGCGGGCACGTGCCTTAAACCACGGATAACCCGCCAGCAGGCACGAATCGTCCGGATTAGGTTTAAAATAGAATTGCTGTGCCGAATTCTTCAAACAGTTGTAGAAACTGTTACGGGGAGTACGCAAATGTACTTCATTTTCATACTGTGCTTTCAGCCGGGTTGTAACAACCGGTGCATCACCGGCACTGAAAATAATAGATTCTCCCTTTTTGATAGGCACTTCAAAATACCCCGGGACATACAGGTCTTCCTGGTAAGGATAACCCCTCTCCTGCTCTTTCGGATATTCAATACCGTTGTACCAGTTTGGTTCAAATACAAACTTAACCCGTTTATTAAACTGCATATACAAATCAGGATAGCCCTGATACATACAGGTTTTGATACCATTTACAACTTCTTCGTAAGAAGCATTAAAGGCGTTGTTGTTATGGGTTAATTCATTCACACCGCGAAATGCCAGGAACGGGCGGAAACGTAGGGTTGTCTGCGAATGGGCATCCTCAAGAGTATACTTGATAAGGATCCGGTTCTCGAACATCGAGAAAACCTTTTCCTTCGAAAGAATTACTCCACCCACCCGGTAAAGCGTCCGGGGAACGGTTTCGCAATTATACTCCCTGATATATTTGTGCCCGTTCGGACTGAAACTACCTCCCTGGTATTTGTGTAAGCCAAGGTTAAATTCTGCTCCATGCTGAATCACGGTTTCATCAAGCGACGATAATAATACATGGTTCTCATCATCCAGTTCAGGAACCGGCATTACCAACAAACCATGAAACTTCCTTGTATTGCAGTCTACGACCGAAGTACAATGATAAGCCCCCATACGGTTTGTGCGTAATACCTCCCTGCTTAATGACTCCTCCAGGTTAATCATTAAAGTCTTATCAAACTTAAGATAACTCATAAATCATTGCGTTTTTTATTCTGTGTATTTTCCTTTATTTTATCAATTAATTATTGTGTATCAAATGTAACATTAAAATACTAAAAATACAAATTGATTTTATAACAATAATTAATCGGTTCAAGTCTGTAAACCAAAAAGTTTTGAATTACAAAGGCTTGAAAAATTTATCTGTTTTTTAACTGTGTTTTGTAACACATGAAAGATCATAAAAAAGTGACGAATAGATAGCAATTTAACCGGAAGACAAACCTTACAATATGCCGACATCTGAAAATTTTAAGTAGTTTGTTTTGATCATAAATTATTCTTCTCCATACTTAAATAACAACCCGGCACAACATTTGGTTGGAATTTATTTATTTCATCCCCCCCCGTCTTCCTGCCAGCATCCGCTGGCGCAGATTTAAATCTGTGCCACCCCCAGCCGTCAGTAGCTTGTAATCCCGAAGGGATTGAATATGAATAACCCCGGGTGCAACCCGGGGTAAAGAAACACCCACACCCCATACAACCCGGAAAGGGTTGAACCCGCTTCGGGTATAGCCGCCAGGTTAAAACAAAACAGTTTGTTATTTAATAACCCAGCCGCATAGCGGCGTGCTGTTCATAGCCCCGGTGCGGAAGCCCGGGGTGGGAGATAGGTTGGTAAAAAGCGCTCCATAGGAGTGCTATGTTAAAAATGCCAGCCAAATATCCGGAACAGAACACCGCTACGCGGCGCAAACATTTGTTTATATCTTTTCCCTGAGCTTCCGCACAGGGCTATGAACAGGATGCCGCTATGCGGCTGATACAAAACCAATAATAAACTAATTCATCTTAACCTGACGACTATGCCGCTGCGGGGTTCAGCTTGGATACTGGAGCCATCACCACCGGTAAAACCCGCGGTTAGTCACATGCAAGCCCTCCGGGCTTACAAATTACCGGGGTCTAAGATTTACTACCCTTTACGAGTGTGAAACCTATCCCAATACTCATTGATAGAAGTTTTCACCTCTTTGTGAAGTAACAGGATACCGATCAGGTTAGGCAGGGTCATTAGCGCGACGGTAATGCCGGAAAATGCCCAGATAAGAGTTGTATCGGTAAACGAAGCGATAAAATACCCGGCCACATACACAATATGAAAATATTTTCTATACCGGGTTCCCCAAAGATAAGTAACGGCCCGGTCGCCATAATAGGCCCAGGCAACAGAGGTGGTAAAGGCAAAAAACAACAGGGAGAAAGGAATGATATATTGCCCCCAATCGCCCAAAAGCCCTTTCTTAAATGCTTCTGTGGATAAAGGTGCCGAATGCAGCAACGACTCACCGGTAAAGGCAATCCGCGCAGCAGCCAATGTACTGGATTCAATCTGCCCCTCGTGCATCATCACAGTTCCGGAATAAGGAGTGTTTCCTTCCGTAACCCATACATTTTCGGCAAACGAACGGGCATGCAGGAGGGTGATTCCTTCGTTCAGAATACGGCCTTTCTCTACAATCAACTCCCCACTGAAAAGCGGTAGTTTTTCTTTTCCGAGAACAAAAGCGGCAACCTGTTCTTTTTCGGCCGGAACAGATTCATCGTATACCCCGGCCAACACAACCAGATCGGCCTGCTGGAATTTATTTTCAAATTTTTCATGCCATACCCCGGAGGAGAGGATCACCATTCCGGTAATAAAACAAACAATCACCGTGTCAATAAACGGCTCCAGCAAAGCCACCATCCCCTCGGATACCGGTTCTTCGGTACGGGCAGCCGCATGTGCAATAGGTGCCGAACCTTGTCCGGCTTCGTTGGAGAACAATCCACGGTTCACACCCCGGTTCATAGCAAACGCCACTGTGGCACCCAAAAAGCCACCGGTTACTGCCGTTCCGCTAACCAGATGAGAAAATATAGAGAGAAAAGCAGGAACCAGATTCTGGTAGTTATAAACCAAGACACTAAGTCCACCAACCAGATAGATAACCGCCATAAAGGGAACCAGTTTTTCCGAAACTTTGGCGATACGCTTAATTCCTCCGATTACAATCAATCCCAGTAAAACAGCCAATAAAGCCCCGGTAATATAATACTTGATTCCAAACGTAGCAAACATTGCGTTGGCAATACTATTAATCTGGGGTAGGCACCCGGTTCCAAAGGCAGAAAATATCGTAGCGACTGCAAACATTGCCGCCAGCCAACCCATATTCAGCCGGTTTTTCATGTAATACATCGGCCCGCCCGAAATAGTTCCGTCCTCCGTCTGCTCACGGTATTTATGAGAAAGAGTTACCTCCACCATTTTGGTAGTCATACCCACGGCAGCCGTCATCAACATCCAGAAAAGAGCCGAAGGGCCTCCCAGGTGAATAGCCAGTGCTACCCCGGCAATATTACCGGTTCCAACCGTACCCGAAAGGGCTGTTGTCAACGCCTGAAAGTGGGAAGTATCGCCAACATGCTCTTTTTTATCATATCTGCCGGATAAAACATGAATAGCATGCCGGAAAAAACGAACCTGGGGAAATCTCAAATAAATAGTAAAAAGAGTCCGGTTCCTATCAGCAATAAAACAAACCATTGAGACCCACCGAAATGCGCATCAATTACCGACAAAATATTATTCAACTCCTGCATAAAGCGACATTCATTCATTTTTTCAAACCGCAAGATAATAAAAAATCAAAAAACAACCCCCTATTGCTTTCTAAAAGCGCACACTTTTAAAAGAACACAAAACAATGAGTAAAAAATGTGCACGAAAACCGGAAAAAACGTACACGAAAATTGAAAAAAATGTGCACGGAAATCCTAAAAAACAAGCCAAAAAAATCAGAAAACCAAAGACGTTTTTTTACATATTTTATCTTTGACTACAGTCTGCAGGTACTGTATCTTTGTTCAAAAAGAAAAAAAATAAAAAAGCCACTATATTCTTTTATTAGTATTAATATTACTTAGTATTAATATAATATATTATATATACATATAAGAAATTTAAAAGTATATTTAAAAGTCATTTAAAGGATTTCTCACAGCCCTCTATGGATGCGGGCTTCCAGTTTAAAAGTTATTTAAAAAGTTATTTAAAAGAGGAATTTTGCTACAATTTCTTCCAATGTTCGGCGTAGCGAGGACGCTACGCCGCAGGCCTAAGCCCTCCGGGCTTGAATGTGAATAACCCCGGGTATAACCCGGGGTTATTCACATTGCACCCCATACGGGGTACTTACTTACGATTTATAATTTCATCAAAAAACCATAAGAGTTTTTACACAGCCTCTTGATCGGGGAACAAAAACGCTTAATTTGACGGAATTGGTGTCCTCACTATGTCGATAAAATGAGTGAAGCTCCAGTTTCATGTGAGGCAGGAGCCTCACTTTTACAAACGACGTAGCGAAGACGCTACGCCGAACACAAATTCTCAAAATAGTCACTTGCTATATCTGCTACGATTTCTTCTCCGTCCAGACCCTACGAAGTGACCCGTTTTTCCAATTGTTTGCGGATAGGGTGGATTGTATCTCTTAACAATCCATTCGCATTAATTAATACAAAAAACAGATCATTTTAACTTAACGTGTGTAACTTGCGGCCAATTTTATAATTATAACGTGTATCCTTATAAACAAGTTTGCATACATGTCAGTTATATTAACTCTTACTTCCTAACAAAATGAGGATACGGCATTTTATCATTCTTTGTATTTGTCTGACCGCTTCCGGAAACCTTTTTGCACAGTGGAGCAAACAGGATTCAGTCTGGTTGCAGGGTATCCTGTCGGGAAACGAGGAAATTAAACTAAAACCGGAGGTACTGGATGCTATCGGGAAGGGTACCTTGCTAAATACGGACATTATGCAACCAAAAGACCAACTAAGGCAATCGCCGGCAGAATTGCCTGTTTCCAAAGATTTTACGGGGTACATCAAGCCGCTTAATGCAGAGAGAATGATTGACCCGCTTACAATCCCACCGGCTGTTTTTATGCGCTATGGATTAAAAATACCGTTGCCTACTGTTTACAGAGCCTTTATTGTGTCTGATGATATAAAGAAAACGGAGTCAAGCCGTCCGGAATTTCTTTTGACGACAGTTTGAAACAACTCTTCTCGCCAAAAGAAAGAAAAAAGGCACAGGCCAGACGGAATGCGAATGCCTGGAAAAACTACAATACCTTCCCCTGAAAAAGGTAGGAAATTACAAGATTATGATTTACATTTGTACTATTAAAAAAGGAATAAAATGAACACACAAAAACACATATTCAAAGGTTTTATCTTATTCTTTGCTATCGTATTGTGTATTACAGGTTGTAAGAACAATAAGCAGGGAAAAAACGGCCGCCCAAACGATATCCAATTTGACTCCATACAAGTAGAAAAAGAGTATTATCTGCTCAATAATACCGAAAATCCCCACTGCGACTTAAAAATCAATTTTCTATATCCTGTAAAAAGTTCATCACCGGCTGTATTGGATGCCGTACGGAATGACTTTGTTATCACATTTTTCAACGAGCAGTTCGAGGGTCTCACTCCGCAGGAGGCTATGGAAAAATTTACCGAAGAATACCTGAAAGAGTATAAGGGCCTGGAAGAATATTATCAGGAAGACATCCGGCAGAACCACGATGCTCCGGTTACAGCCTGGTATAATTATTACGAAATCCGTTACAACGAAATTAATTACAATAGCAACAATGTGTTGAGTTATTCCTGTTACCGCGAAAGCTTTACCGGTGGAGCCCATGGTTCACACCTGTTAAGAAACCGGGTAATCAACCTGAATACAGGCGATGTTATCACTGAAAACGATATTTTCACAGACGGATACCAGGAACCATTGGCTAAGATTCTGATCCGCCATATCACCGAACAAAACGAAGTGGCTGAGCCAAAAGAACTGGAAGATATCGGATATTTCAGCATTGACGAAATCTATCCGAATAATAATTTTTTAGTAGATGATTCGGGCATTACATACGATTTCAACGAATATGAGATCGCGGCTTATGTAGTAGGCATCACCAGTATACATATTCCCTATCAGGAAATCAGGCATCTGCTACAGGCAGAAAGCCCTATCAGCCATTTATTTAATTGACAATGCACAATTGAAAATTATAAAGAATGAATAACATAGATTCAAACAGTATAAAAACAAATACAGAAGAAGAAAAATTGTCAATTGTCAATTGTCAATTGTCAACTTTATTTGCTTACTTTCCTCATTTGACTGAAAAACAACAGGAGCAATACAGGGCACTGTACGCGTTGTACGAAGACTGGAATTCAAAAATCAATGTAATTTCACGCAAAGATATTGAGAACCTGTATCTTCACCATGTACTGCATTCGCTGGGTATTGCCCGGATGCTTTCATTCAAAGCCGGTTCATCGGTAATAGATCTGGGTACAGGAGGTGGTTTTCCGGGTATTCCGTTAGCCATCCTGTTTCCGGAAGTACAATTCCATTTGGTGGATAGTATCGGAAAAAAGATAAAAGTAGGGCAGGCTGTAGCCGAAGCGATAGGACTAAAGAATATAACCTTCCGCCATTGCCGCGGCGAAGAAGAAAAAGAATTGTTTGATTTTGTGGTAAGCCGGGCGGTTATGCCGCTGGCGGATTTGGTAAAGATCGTCCGGAAAAACATCAGTCCAAAGCAGCAAAACGCGCTTCCCAACGGCTTGATATGCCTTAAAGGGGGAGAATTGGCGCACGAGATATTACCTTTCAAAAAGAAGGCAATAGCCTTGGAACTGAAAGAGTATTTTGAAGAAGAATATTTTGAAACAAAAAAAGTAGTATACGTTCCATTATGATTACTGTTAAACCATTCGAATTTAATTATTTCTCGGTAAATACTTACCTGTTGTACGACGATACAGGCGAAGCGGTTCTGATTGATTGCGGTTGTTCGCGACCGGCAGAAGAGAAAGAGTTAAGTGATTTTATTTCACAGAATGGTCTTACGCTTAAACGTTTGTTGTGTACCCACATGCATATAGACCATGTATTGGGTAACCCGTTTATTTACAACACCTATGGCCTCTATCCGGAGGTTCACCGGGCAGAGGTGGAACAGCTACCCTCCCCACGGAAACAGGCAGAGATGTTCGGCCTGCAGGATCGTGTTGTGGATGTAGCGGTAGAAAAATATCTGGTAGGGAACGAATCGATCCGCTTTGGGAACTCCGAACTGAAAACACTATTGGTTCCCGGGCACTCACCGGGCAGCCTGGCTTTCTACAGCGAACGGGATGCGTTCGTAATTGTAGGAGATGCGCTGTTTAACGGAAGTATCGGACGGACAGACCTGTGGGGTGGTAATCACGATGTACTGATCGCTGCTATCAAAGACAAACATTTATCGCTTCCCGACGAAACAATTGTTTATCCCGGTCACGGGCCGGAGACAAGGATCGTGGATGAATTACTGAATAATCCTTTTTTATAATATCATAAAATAACACTATATGGACACAAATAACTTTGCAAACCGCCACATCGGGATCACAGCGGAAGATCTGCCTTCCATGTTACAAACAATCGGGGTATCGTCCGCAGACGAATTGATTGAACAGACTATCCCGGCCAATATCCGTTTACAGGAGCCATTAAACCTGCCGGACGCCATGACAGAACGTGAGTTTGCAGAACATATCGCCGAACTTGCGTCTAAAAACGAACTATATACTTCTTATATCGGAATGGGCTGGTACGACACCGTTTGTCCGGCTCCTATCCTACGGAATGTATTGGAAAATCCGGTTTGGTATACTTCGTATACTCCTTACCAGGCAGAGGTTTCGCAGGGAAGGCTGGAAGCCTTACTGAATTACCAGACGGTAATCTGCGAACTGACAGGATTGCCTCTCACCAACTGTTCGTTACTGGACGAGGCGACCGCTGCTGCCGAAG
The DNA here is from genome assembly GCA_021203545.1 of Tannerellaceae bacterium. Taxonomy (GTDB): domain Bacteria; phylum Bacteroidota; class Bacteroidia; order Bacteroidales; family Tannerellaceae; genus UBA4116. The sequence continues at coordinate 12,004 of JAJQAZ010000041.1, forward strand.
CCGCGACAATGTTGTATAACTCGCGCAGCCGGGCACAGGTGAAAGCCGGTGCAAACGTATTATTCGTAGACGATGCCATTTTCCCCTCCACATTGGCAGTATTACATACCCGCATGGCACCCCAGGGAATAGAGGTGGTTTGCGGAGATTATAAAACAGCCGCACTGGATGAGCAGGTATTTGCCGCCCTTGTTCAGTATCCGAACGAAAAAGGATCGGTTGAAGATTACCGGGAATTTGTAGCCAAAGCCAATGCGGCCGGTATACGGGTTGCCGTTGGCGCGGATATTATGAGCCTTGTAATCCTGACTCCTCCGGGCGAATGGGGTGCAGATGTAATGTTCGGAACGACACAACGTTTCGGTACACCGATGTTTTACGGTGGGCCCTCGGCCGGATACCTCGCTGCAAAAGAGGAATATAAACGCCAGATTCCCGGACGTATCATCGGTATTTCAAAAGATGCATACGGACATCCGGCATACCGTCTGGCATTACAAACACGCGAACAGCATATCAAACGCGAAAAGGCAACTTCCAATATTTGTACGGCGCAGGCTTTACTGGCCAGCATGGTTGGTTTTTATGCTGTATACCACGGCGAAGAGGGATTGAAAAATATTGCCTGGCGTATCCATTCCACAGCCGGTTTTCTGGCAACCGGACTGGAAAAGCTGGGCTACAAACAACTGAATAAAAATTACTTTGACACGCTCTATATAGAATTGCCGGCACATGTTTCGGTAAGTGCCCTGCGCGAAATCGCACTGGAATGCCGGGTAAACCTGCGCTATTTTGAAGACGGCCGCATAGGTATCAGTATAGATGAAACGACGCAGCTGACAGATGTGGGTGTGTTACTGTATATTTTTGCAGGGGCAGCCGGCAAAGAGTATGCGATGGAAGAAATAATACCGGAAAAAAGATATTTTGACGCAGCATTTGAACGGACTTCCGGTTTCCTGCAAATGGATGTATTCCGGAAATACCACACGGAAACCGAACTGATGCGCTACATCACCCGGTTGGGCAGAAGGGATATTTCGCTGGCACATTCTATGATCTCGCTCGGTTCGTGTACCATGAAACTAAACGCGGCATCGGAAGTATTGCCTTTAAGCCGCCCGGAATTCCAAAATATACACCCTTACGCACCCGCAGACCAGGTAGAAGGATATACGGAACTGATTGAAAACCTTTCTGCTTACCTGGGCGAAATTACCGGTTTGAGAGGCGTAAGCCTGCAACCCAACTCCGGGGCAGCCGGGGAATACGCAGGGTTACGGGTGATACGTACTTATCTGGAAAGTACCGGACAGGGACACCGCAACATTGTGTTGTTACCCTCGTCGGCTCACGGAACGAATCCGGCCAGTGCTATACAGTGCGGATATACTACATTGACCGTAAAATGCGATGAAAACGGGAATATTGATCTGGCCGACTTCCGCGAAAAAGCAGAAGCCAATAAGGATAAGCTGGCGGCTACGATGATTACATATCCGTCTACACATGGTATTTTTGAGCCCGACATCAAAGAGATGTGCGATATTATTCACGCCTGTGGCGGACAGGTATATATGGATGGTGCGAATATGAATGCACAGGTAGGACTGACCAATCCGGGTGTGATCGGGGCGGATGTGTGCCACCTGAACCTGCACAAAACATTTGCCTCCCCTCACGGTGGCGGTGGCCCGGGTGTAGGCCCGATCTGTGTGGCGGAACATTTAATTCCGTTCCTGCCGTCTCATCCCGTACTGTGGGGTGACGAATGCAACACGGTTTCGGCTGCTCCTTTTGGTAGCGCGGGTATCCTGTGCATTACGTATGCTTATATCCGTTTATTGGGAACCGCCGGATTAACGGAATCTACCCGTATAGCCATTGTGAATGCCAATTACCTGGCTGCAAAACTGAAAGACACCTATGGTATTGTTTATACCGGTGTAACCGGACGTGTAGGCCATGAACTGATTCTGGAATGCCGTACAATTAAGGAACGTTCTGGTATAGACGAAGGCGATATTGCTAAACGGCTGATGGATTTTGGTTACCACGCTCCTACTCTTTCTTTCCCTGTACACGGTACACTGATGATAGAGCCGACTGAGAGCGAAAGCAAAGCAGAACTGGATCGTTTCCTCGAAGTGTTGGACTGTATTTGGAAAGAGATTAAAGAGGTGGAAGACGGTATGGCTCCCAAAGACGATAATGTGTTGAAGAACGCTCCCCACCCTGAATACGAGGTTACCGCGGACGAGTGGAACCATAGTTATCCACGCAGTAAAGCCGCTTTCCCTCTGGAATGGCTGCACGACTGCAAATTCTGGATCAACGTAGCCCGTGTAGATAACGCCTACGGCGACAGGAACCTGATACCTACCTTGTACCCCCTAACCCCCCTAAAGGGGGGATGGTAAAAACGCTCATCGTTCTTTGATAAAGTTACAGATTGTAAGTAATTACCCCGTATGGGGTAAAATGTGAATAACCCCGGGTACAACCCGGGGTAGGCAGAAACCTTCCCCATAACAACCCTGAAAGGGTTGAACCCCTAACCGGGGTTCAGCAGAAAAAGATTGCCTTCCTCACCACGGGTTTCACCCGCGGTTAATCACATTCAAGTCCTTCGGACTTACGATTTGTAATCCGCATTATCCTACGTTCCTACGTTCGGCGTAGCGTCCTCGCTACGTCGTTTGTAAAAGTGAGGCTCCTGCCTCACATGAAGCTGGAGCTTCATAAGATTTTAGCGACGTAGCGAGGACGCTACGCCGAACGTAAGCAATCTGCATTCCTTATACTTCAAATCGATAAAACAAATTAAACAAACTATATTTAAACGAAAACGTGTATGAAAAATTTGATTGTTGTTGTGTGTTGTATTTTACTGGCCGGCTGTTCGGAAACACCTGTTTCTAAAATACAATGTTATGGCTGGCAGGGCGAAGGTGAACAAACTACCGTACAAACCTTGGAGGCTGATTTCGGCAAATGGAAAAACTATGGACTGGACGGTATTTGCTACAATGCGGGAAGCGATGTGCAAAAGCATCAACGGGCCGCCCGGGTAGCCAAAGAGACCGGACTGGAGTATCACGCATGGATACCTACTATGCTGAAAGGAGATGCAGATGCCTCGTGGTATGCAGTGAACAGAAAGGGTGAGTCTGCCAACGATGTGCAGGCATATGTTCCTTACTACAAATTTATGTGCCCCAACCGTCCGGAAGTGTATGAGTATCTGACGGAAATGTACGGCAAAATTGCAGATATTCCGGAAGTTGACTATATTCACCTCGATTATATCCGTTTTGTGGATGTGATACTGGCACGCGGACTGTGGGATAAATACGGCCTGGTTATGGATGAAGAATATGCCACAGCCGATTATTGCTATTGCGATAAATGTACCGGTGAATTCGAAGAAAAGAGTGGTATTGATATTCGTTCGGCAGAAGATCCTTCGCAGGTGGAGGAATGGAAACAGTTCCGTTACGACCTGATCACGAATCTGGTGAACCATTTAGCCGCCTTTATTCATGCGAAAGGGAAAAAAGTAAGTGCAGCCGTATTTCCGGGGCCTGATTCGTATGCGAAGAAACTGGTACGCCAGGAGTGGAATAAATGGAATATCGATGCTTTCTTTCCTATGAATTACAATGACTTCTATCTGGAAGGCCCGGCATGGGTAGGCGATATGGTGAAAGAGGAGGTTGAATCGGTACAGGGTAGAATCCCTGTTTACAGCGGGCTCTTTATTTGCCACGACTGGCAGAATAAAGCCAACATCAAAGATCCGGAAGGCCATGGACTGATCCCTTCGGAAATAGAAGAAGCGATCCGCCTATCCATGGAAAACGGTGCTGCCGGAATCAGTCTGTTCACTCCCCACAGCATGACGGACGAACATTGGGAAGCATTTAAAAAGCAATTTATTCAAACTAATATTAATATACAAGGGAATGATTAGCACGCTGATAACACCGATCAGACGGATGACCACAGATTTTTTAGGTTGAAGGGGATTTGCAATCCCCGCCTGTAGAGTATTAGGATCTGTGATCCGGAGACAATATAAATAGATATTTAAACGGATTATAAATCCTTATACTCATTTAGTCGGGGATTACAAATCCCCTCCGACTATAAACAATATAAATAGAAATCCGTGGTCATCCGTCTAATCGGTGTTATCTGTGTGCTTTTATGAACCTCTTTAACAAACTTGTACTTATTCAATGGAAAAAATCAAAGCATTTTTTAACAGCTACAGTAAGGCATTTTGGGTGACCAATGTGGTTGAGCTTTTCGAACGTGCCGCTTATTACGGTGTATTTATTGTTATAACCTTGTACCTTAGCCGTATTCTCGGATTCAATGATGTACAGGCAGCCACTATTGCCGGGGTATTTTCGGGCTGTCTTTACCTGCTTCCTACTTTTGCCGGAGCACTGGCGGATAAAATAGGTTTCCGGAACTCTATGCTACTGGCTTTTTCACTTCTTACACTGGGTTATCTGGGATTAGGTTTGTACCCTACCTGGTTACAGGCTGCCGGACTGGTAAACTACAGCGAGACAACCGAATTTACCGGTTTGACCGGTAGTTATCTGCAATATGGTATTATCCCGGTTATGGTACTGATCGTTATCGGAGGGGCTTTTATTAAGAGTGTAATCTCGGGTACAGTTACCAAAGAGACTTCTGCTGAAAACCGCGCCCGGGGATTTTCTATCTTCTACGCTATGGTTAATATCGGGGCCTTCTCGGGTAAAACAGTGGTTGACCCGCTGCGTAAAGCAATGGGTAACGAAGGATTGATCGTACTGAACTATTTCTCGGCCACTATGACTTTACTGGCTTTGATAGCAATCTGGTTTTTCTATAAAAGTTCGCAGAACACAGGGGAAGGAAAGTCATTTAAAGATATATGGAACGGATTGATCAAAGTTTGTACCAACGGACGGTTAATCACCCTGATTATTATCATTACCGGATTTTGGATCGTACAACAACAGTTGTATGCAACTATGCCTAAATATGTACTGCGTTTGGCCGGCGAAGGGGCTTCGCCTTCATGGTATGCCAATGTGAATCCGTTGGTAGTATTCCTGACGGTTAACCTGGTTGCTTCTATTATGAGGAACCGGACAGCATTGACCTCTATGACGTTCGGTATGTTTATTATGCCTGTTTCGGCACTTTGTATGGCGTACGGCAATACACTCAATCCTGGTCATCACATTTTGGGTATGCACCCGGTAGCCTTTATGATGGTGGTAGGTATTGTGTTCCAGGGATTGGCAGAAACATTTATTTCGCCCCGCTTCCTGGAGTATTTTTCCCTGCAGGCTCCCAAAGGTGAAGAGGGGCTTTACCTGGGATTCAGCCACCTGCACTCGTTCCTTGCTTCTATTTTCGGATTCGGACTATCCGGTTGGTTACTGGAGAAATACTGTCCGGAACCTACTCTGTTTGAAACACATGCCCAATGGGAAGCAGCCAGCGCCCATGCACACTACATCTGGTATTACTTCGCCGCCATTGCCATGGTTTCAGCCATAGGCCTGATAGTTTACGGCAAAGTAGTAAACTACCTCGACAAAAAGAATAGTTCCCGGGCTTGAAAGACTGTAAAAACTCCATTGTAAAATCGAAAAAGTTACAGATTATAAGTGATTACCCCGAATATGGGGTAAAATGTGAATAACCCCGGGTGTAACCCAGTCATGTTCAGAAGATTT
>JAJQAZ010000178.1 GCA_021203545.1 Tannerellaceae bacterium
CAGGCGGGGATTGCAAATCCCCTTCGACCAACAAGAAAAAATCCTTAAGCCCGCGACATTGGCGTCCTCGCTACGTCGTTTAAAAAAAGTGAGGCTCCAGCCTCACGTGAAGCAGGAGATTTACCCATTTTAGCGACATAGCGAGGACGATAGGCCGAACGATGATAAAAGATTAATACTATTTATATCAAACCGATATGGATATTAAACACATATATGAAACTTAATCCGGGGTACATTTTAGTTTTTTGCTTTTCTGTTTTGTTAGTGCAGGGGTGCATTTACCAGTACTTTCCGGAATGTGAAGGACATTCTTTCTGTTTGCATTATACCACAGATGCGGAAGATCCGGCCTATGCGATAGAGGGCGATGTACACCTACATATTTATACCGGAGGCCTACTGGATACAGTACTTGTTGTTCCGGCAGAAGAACTGGCGGAAGAGAAACGGTATCCCCTACCCAATCATTATAGCGGGGAAATTACGTTGGTGGCCTGGGCTGTTGCCAAAAGAGGAAGCGAAATCTATGGAATACCGGAAGGCATACCGGGGAAGAGTATAAAAGAAAAAAGGGTCCGGCTTCAACCTGTATCCGGAAGCATAGAGGAGGAGTTCAGACCCATTGGTTTTTACACTCCGGCCAAACCTCTTTTGATACCGGGAACCAGACAGAGTCACAAATTATTCCTGTTCCGTTGAAGCCTTCCGTATCCAGGCTGAATATACAAATCCGGAACAACGCTCCGGTAGCAAAAGCCACTCCTCCGGAAGAGGTAAACATACAGGTATACGGAACCTGCAGCGAAATGGATTTCGACCTGAAACCGTGTGGAAAAGCCGTAACGGTTCCGGTGCGCTATCCTTTCAATGAAAAGGAAAACAGGTGGGAAACAGGCGAAGTTTGTTTGCTACCTTCCGCAGAGGATCAAACGGTTTCTATCCGGATCATGCCGGCCGGCGGTTCTCCCTATGTGATTCATACCTACCAGCCAGCCAGGCCGGGAGATGTGATACGGCTAATTATTGATAACAAAGAGACAAACGAAGTGGAACTTTTTATCAACGGCTGGAAAATAGTACATTTTAAAATAGAAGACCTTTAAATACGAAACAATCCTGTAAGATGAAGAAAACATTCACTTACCTACTTACTCTTTTTATTTTTTCTGCCTGTTCATCCGGCGAACCGGGTCTGCCGGAAATAGCGGAGGATGAAACGGAGATATTTTTTCGCCTCCCCTTACAGGCGAGTTGCCCACAGATCAGGGAACAGCCATAGAAAACAGGATCGAAACAGTGGATATTCTTGTGTTCGGCACGATGAATAGTACCGACGATGCCAAAGGATTCAAATACTACCGGCCGGCCTGGCGCGCGAAAGAACAATACAAATCGACCCTGAAGATTGAAGACAACGTTACCCTGTGGTTTTTTATTAACTGCCGGGAACTGATAACCCATGCCCTTCAGGAGGGAACAGCACATACGGGCAAATCTCCCGGAGATATACTGGAACTTCTGATACAACCGGACCCCGGCAGGTTTACCGCCGGAGAAACACCGCTACCGATGTGGGGCGTAAAAAAAGATATCAATATCCGTAAGCAACAGATAAATGATATAGGAGCAGTACAGTTACTACGTTCGGTTGCTTCGGTAGATATTACCATAGAGGTAGAAACTGCTGTTTTCGAACTGCGGTCGGCTACGCTTTTTTATGCCGCCTCACATAGTTATCCGGCCCCTTTACCAGAAAACTTTACGGATATAAGGGAAAAAGATCCAATCCCTTCGGTACCTGGTATCAGCACTTTTGATGTGGAACTGAGATATACCAAACCGGAGGAGAATGCCCCGGGGGATAATAAAATACGATCCAAACTGTACCTGTACGAAAACGATAACCGGATACACCCCACCCGTGTAGTTATCGGTGGTTATTATAAAGGAGATCATAAACCAACCTATTACCCGCTGGATTTCCGGGAAGGAAACAGAATCCTCCCGGTACGGCGCAATTACCAATATAGTTTTAATATTACATCGGTATCGGGTACAGGCTACGCAAGCAAAAGAGAGGCAAAAGAGGCTGCTGCCGTTAATATGGATTATGAAGTGATTCAATGGAACCGGATGGACGATACGGATATTGGTATTGACGGTCCGTGGTATTTTTCGATAGGAAGCAGGAAGGCCAATCTCTATAACCGGATAGGTTCGTATTGCCGCATACCGGTTTCTACAAATATCGCCGGCGAGGATATTTCTACCGGGTTTTTACACAATCCGGCGGAGGGAGAGTTCAGTGCGGAGCGGATATACAATGAAGACAACCAGCTGACACATCTGAAAATTACCGCACTCACTACATTCAATCCGGAAAGTATGCACACCCGGCGGGATACCCTGCAAATAAAAGCCGGACGTATACATACCCACATTGCCATACAACAACTGGCCGAAAACGATGCGGACTGGGAGATAGGAGACGATTTTATTTTAGACGGCGACAGTGTGAAGAGTAAGGAAAATCAACCGGGATATAAAAAATAAGAATTAACGTATGCTGAAAAAAAGTTATATATACACACTTCTGGCTTTGACGCTATTTACTACCTGCGGACGCGAAGAGGTTTCTTTGACGGAAGAGGCCGGTAACGGGAAGAAACTGGTTTTGAAATACAGGATTGAACAGTTTGGCCCCACTCCGGAACCGGTAGTACATTCAGACCACTATATAAACATTAATACGCTTTATGTTCTTTTTTTGAATACAGTACAAACGGAAGCGGCAAACTGGTAGATATCCGTCACATAGAGCCACCCCGAGAGATAGCGGAGAATCCATCCGGAGTGCTATACATAGACGTACCGGAACCGGATCAAATGCAGCAGAATGATTATAATCTGCTGGTTGCTACCAATGCGGAATATTATACAAGAGCCAACCAGTTATCCGGAACCAATCCGGATGTGGATGAACTGGTGGACTATTTTAAACTTCTATTGAAGGATAAAACTGAAAAAGAGGTAGCCGGGAGTACTTTTTTCCGCCTGGATAGCGGTACCATATTACGGAATCATCTTCCGATGAGCGGCAGAACCATGAAACGAAACGGCAGTAACGAGGTTGAAGTAAAATTATCCCGTTGTGTAAGCCGGATTGACCTGGTCAATCGCGACGACACTTATGATTTAGTTTCCGTTTCGCTCTGGAATGTATTTCCCCGTACCCATATCTGGGATAATAATTTTACCAATTACACCGACGAGAAACATCTGAACCGGTTTGGTACAATTTATATGGATAATCAAAGTAATACGGAAATCCGGGGCCGGTTCTATACCTTTGAGAATTATGTTCCCAACACCCTACAGAATGATACGGCAACGACCTGCCTGATTGTAGGTTTGCGGCCAAAAGAGGATTCCAAACGTACGGAATATTACCGGATCAACCTGTGTCCTACCGGAAGATCCCAGCTATTGAGGAGAAACCACCTGTACCAGGTTACGATTAACCGTGTAACCGGAAAAGGGAAAGGGAGTGAAAAGGATGCGTACGAAAACGCGGAGATATTACTAAGTGGTACTATACAAAGCTGGGACGAGGATGATTTCAGTAATCTGCAATTTGACGAAGAACATACCCTGTTTCTTTCCCACTCAAAAATTAACTTATCGTACAGTGGAGGTACAGAATTCGTTAATATCGTTACACGGGGGACCGGTGAGGTAAAAATATCCCAGGAGATATTGCCGGATGGGCTAAAAGCCCGGCTGAGCGCAGCCCGTGATACGCTATATATTGATGCGGCAAGAACATTTGATAAGAAAGAAGGACTGGTAGAAATTCAATTCGGGTCGTTTCGGGCGGCTGTCGAGGTTTCGCAGAATGGTGAATATAGCGAATGGCTGGAAATTACCCCGGACAGGCTGCACCCTTTTCCGGCAGAGAAGGATGCACCGAACCATACCCAGATGGTGTCTGTAGACGCCAGCCCTGGATGTAAGGCACGGCTATATAATGATAACGATACAAATATATTTTCGCTGGCAGAAGAGGAAAATTATTTTACTATCTCTGTAAAAGAAGATAATGATACAGAGAAGCCCCGGTATAGTTTTGTTACCGTTTTTCTGGAAGACAATCCGATGATCGCCCGGATTCTGCTGCTGACACAAACAGGGAAAAACAAAGAAACAATTTAAAATCAGATCATTTTATGTTAAAAATTTATGCATACTGTAGCATCCTCCTATTGGTTTTATGTATGGGATGCCAGGCGGACAGGGAATTTCCGGAAATGAAACGGAAAGCGGCCGGCTTGTTCTAAACTATTCGCTGCAAAAGGATATTACTGTAAAAAGTGGTATCACCCCGGAAAAACACGAAAACCGGATCCAATCCCTTTTTATCTTTTTCTTTGAATACAGTACGAACCAAAGCGGGAAACTGCTCAATATATATAATGTGCCGCTGCAGGCGGGAGGCGTATATAGTGAGATTGGAAGTATTCCTATTGAACTGACACACGAAGATTATTACAACATAGAGGCTTCCGGACAATACAATCTGTTGATCACGGCAAACTCCGAATATTATACCCGCGCCAACGATTACAGTGGCGATGCACAGGACCTGGATGCGCTACGTGTTTATTTTCTGGATCTCTGGAAAGGATATACCGAAGAACAGATTGCCCAAAACGCTTACCTGCGGTTAGATAATAATAAAATAGATCCCGAACGTTTACCCATGAGTGGAAAAGCGATAAAAACAGCGGGCAGCCACGAAATAGATGTAGTATTAAACAGAAGTGTGAGCCGGTTGGATATAGAGGTAGAAGATAAAAACTACCAATTGGTATCGGCTGCCGTATATAATGTATTTTCACGAACAAATGTATGGGATAACAGGAAAGCCACTTACCGGGACGATGAATATAAAAACCTGGAAACCGTTTTTGCAGAAGGAAAAAACCACATAAAAGGAAACTTATATGTATTTGAAAATTATGTACCCTCCCCACAACAAAACGACAAAACGACTACCTGTATTATTGCAGGACTTCAACGGATACAAAATGAGAATGGAGAAAAGATAACCGGAGAAACAGCGTATTTCAGGATTAATATGCATCCTCCCAAACGGATGCAACACCTGAAACGGAATAACACGTACCGCTATCTGATCCGGGCAGTATTGGGAGACGGCGAAGATTCTGAATCCAAAGCCTATGCAAACGGGAATCAATTGATTGACGGTACTATTAACGGATGGGAAAACGAGAAGTTCGGGGATATTGTTTTTGATGAAAATAATATTCTGGCAGTTTCGTTTGCCGGTGTATATTTCAGTCCGCAGGGAGGAACTGCCACTGTAGATATTTTTACCCATGGGCCGGGCGAGCCTGAAATTGATGCTTCCTGTTTGCCCGATAATATTTTTGCTGACCTGAAAGATAAGAAACTGGTGATTACCGCAAAGAAAAGTGATAAGGAACAGGAAGGATCCATTGATGTGAAATTTGCCAATCTGAAGACCTCAATCCTGATAGAACAACGTAGTGAGAAGACTGAAAAAATCCAGTTAAGCCATCAGACGATTGAGACATTTCCACCTGTAATAACAGAGCCGGATAGCAGCCAACAAATAAAAGTAACAGCCACCGGAAAATGGACGGCCCAATTATACAACAATCCCTATAAAATAGTAAACGGGAACGATACTGTATATCATTTTTCTTTTGATAAGGAGAATAAGATCCATGAAATAAAGTCTACCCAAACAGAAGGTTATACGACTATTTACCTGCACCAAACTAATGAAACCGACAATGCTATTTACAGTTTTGTTATGTTTTCGCTGGAGGATAATCCGGCTGTCAGCCAGGTACTTTTGCTTACACAACGTACTTCAAAAATCATGGTTACTGCCGACCGGATCGTTTTTGACCAGGAAGGATTAGTTTCGTTTCCAAAAGAAACGGGCGAAAAGTATTACGATATCGGGGTAGAAACCCAATCCACATGGGGTGTAGAAGTGAGAGAGGGAAAAGACCTTTTCGAGTGTACCCGCTTGAATACAGGGATACGTATCGAAGCGGATGCAAATGGGTCCAACAGTATGAAAAAAGCTGTTTTCAGAGTATATGCAGAAAGGAATAAGGCTTTTTATCAGGATATAACTGTTCTACAGGATGTGCATACACTTTCTTTGGATCCGGAAACCGGTTTTGGCCCTATCTCTTCCGGCGGAGGTGAAACAAAAGCGATAACTGTAAAGGGAACCGGAAACTGGACAGCTGTTATACAGACCTATCCGGAAGATCACCCTGCGACCCTGGTACGGGTGGATGCACAAACAGAAGAAGCTGAAAAAGAAAGTAACAAACAAATTTCCGGTATTCCGGGAGATAAGTTCAAAGTGCGTTTTCCTAAAGTAAACACACCGTTTATTGCACCCACAGCAACCGTCACAATTACGGTAGATGGTACGAGTGTCAGGAAAGAAATTGAGCTCCGGCAAAACGCATTAACTCCGTTGAGCATAAATCTGGATAGTTGGGGGAATAATAATATAGGACTAGCATCTACGAATCTTTTTAGTCCATTAAACCAAAATATGAGAAATCTAACCATGTTTGGTGTGAATGGTAAAGTTAAAGTTCCGTATATTGAATTTTCAGGTTTAGAAGGAGGTCCTGCCCACATAAAAGAGAATGCGCATATATATCAAACCGGCTCCGGGCATAAAATGCAAGGCACAACGCCGGAAAATATTACGCCGGAGCATGCTGAAAAAATATATAACTGGCTTTTTAAACCGAAAAAGGAATGGACTAATCCGAATAAACCGGAACGTCAGCCGGACCGGGTTTATTTCTTTATGCAAACGATAGGAGCTCCGGTTTCTATAAACAATCTAATCGCTAAAGGTGTCTTACCGGATGCATACGAAGCAGAAATATATGATAATCCGGAGTACTATTATGCAGATATAAAGTTTCGGAATTTAAACAATCCTCTAATGCGGTTTTTATTGGACACAGGACCCTTTGTAATCGAAAAGACAAAAGAAATAGATGAAAACAAATATCTGATTTTTGAAGGTATATCATCCATTCTAAAGAAATGGCCGGATACATTTATTCCTATCATTATAGATTCGCAGGATAGATGTTTTTTAGGAGTTGATCCTACTTGTCAATTTGTATTTATGGGAGATGATGATCTTTTAGATACCGCCTGGAATTTTTATCCGGATATTGACTCCACACTGGGTGCAAAATTCTATCAAAGAACTCAGATTATAAACAATCTAATGGCCTGGATGGTATACATAGGCGCATACGGAGAGGATTTTCTGAAAGATTTTAAATAATTGTCCATTTACTTCCCGGCGGATTTCGCCGGGAGTTTTTTTTGAAATGGCATTTGCAGTAATTGTTGAGTTGTTGCAAGGTGTTGAATCCGAATTCTTCGGCTATAGTTTTAAAGTTTTTACCGGTATGTTTCAACTCATTGAGTATGCTGTCGCTCCTTTTTTGATTGAGCCACCGGTAAGGGGTTTCGCCGAATACTTCCTTAAACTTCCTGTTGAAAGCACTTTCGCAATATGACGACAAGGCTGCCAGTTCGCGGGCATGGTTTACCCTGCGCCAATTTTCGAGTACAAAATTGGTAAACGCGATATCCCGGCTTAAGATAGGATCCATTAATCCGGCTATCTCCTGCCGGGTATAAAATTCGGAAAAAAGCAGGAATAGTTCCCGTACTTTTATTTCATAAAATAGTGCTCCCGTCACTCCGGTTTGAAGATAACAAATAATTCCTTCAAAATATTTTAACAGGATAGGATGTATATGTAATGTAGGTTGCTCCGGGCAGGTATCCGTTGCTTTTTTGTAATCTAACAATTGTAATTTACAGCGTCCAAACAAAACATTTGCCTGAGTCAAACGGATTACGATAAGATAGCCTCCCCGGGATATGCGTACTGTATAAGAGGCATGGTAAGGGATGAAAAAAATTCACCGTCTTTTGCTACAATATCGTTTGCATGATCATAACAAACACGGCACTCACCTTCCAGTACAAATACAAATCCATTGAAACCGGCTATTCCACTTCGTAGTTCAATTTCCTGAGTTGCGATTACTTCTATGGCCGGGCTGCACATCTCTTCTATAAAAAAGGTATAGGAACCGGTTTTCTCTAAAGTTGCCTGGTTATGTTGGTCATCTGTATGAATAGATCCAGGCTCGTGATTAAACTTCATTTGCGTTTTGTGTTTAAGTTATAATATGCAGGTACAAAGGTAATTAAAATTCACATAATGAAGAGAAATACAAAGAGAAAAAGAGATGAAAAAACCCGGGATTGTGTACAATCCCGGGTAAGAAGTAATAAATATAAAACCTACATAAGGTAGGTCGAGAGTAGTATTTTTCTTATCCGGAAGGAAATCGTAGACCGGCCTTAGCCAATTGTAATACCGACGTTGTATTGCCCTGGATCTGTAACTACCAAAAAGCATCGCTTTTTAACGGATTAAAGATCCATAGCTCTATTTACCGGAGATAGAATATCCTCTCCGTCCATAGATAACTCATAATAAAGAGTGTTGCTTCCTTTTGGATTTGCAAAGGCGGTAAATACGCATAAACACAGGCATATAGTTATGCCCAGGCGTAATAGATTTTTCATAAGTTTATTAATCAGTAGTTAGACAAAACAGTTATTATATTTTTTTATCTCAAAATAGTTATGTATCAAAACAAGGCAAATATAAGAATTCTTTTATATATCTTTATCGCCATTTCATATTATGTTATTTTTTTAACCAAGCTGATACTATTAATATAATCAGGTATTGCATATTAATATAGAAATAAAAGAAAAGGACATGATTGATGTTGTTGTACAACCAGTCGTTGAAGTACATCAGCCGGTAGGTTTTAAAATCTTTTTCCGGAAAGAGCCGGACTTTGATACTTCAAAAGTAGAGGAAGTGGATGGGGTTGAATTTGCAACCAATCCGGAAAACAGCTTTTATCCTTTACGCGAAGAAAAAGGCCGGTATGTTTATGAGACGTATGTTACGTTTACAAAAACAGGGAATATTTGGCTTCCCGGAATTTATGTGACTGTGGATGGAGTGGAATATAAATCCAGATCCTACCCGGTGTATGTCGTGGAGAAAATGGAAATCGATGATACGTTTCTGAAAGTGAAATTGGTTTCGGATAAGGATGCTTACAGGTTGCAGGATACGATCCATATTGGTTTTTGTATGTATAGCAAATTGTCTCATGTATCCAGAAGACCTGCTATTGATGAAGAGGAATTGCCGGAAGGTGTTTGGAAAGAGATGCTGTTAGACAGTTTATTCGCCAATCATTCAGCAGCCGGTCTGGATGAAGTGACATTCGATTACTATGCGACAGGGATTAAAGGTTTCCGGAGCTGGCTGAAAGAACATTTCGATATCCGGGAGTTCGTTATTAATCTGTTTGATGAAGAACAGGAGATGGAGGAACTGGACGGAACTCTGTATATTAAAACAAACATATTTTCTGCCCGGCTTACCCCACGGGAAAAAGGGGAGTTTTCTATTCATCCCGGCATATTTGATTATACTTTGTATAAAAGCGATGTGGATTATTCCGTTGGCTCTGCTACTGTACGGCTCGCCTCCAATCCGCTGAAAATAGAAGTTATCTGAGAGGTGAACGGAATGCACAATTCTCCTCTCCGGTAGCCTGGCATCCCCGGCAGCCGGACAGATAGAGACAGTTTTTGCAAGCCCCGGCCAGGTTTTCTTCTGTACGCCGGAAAACAGCTAAATGGGAAGAGTTATACCAATAGTCCATTATATTGTTACCCGGCTGTGTCAGAGTAGTATGGCTACAGGGGCGAAAATTACCGGTGGCATCTATGGCCATAAAACGCCGGCCGGCACCACAGCCGGTAAACAATCCGGAGCGGTTATTTAGGGAGCAGAGTAACGAGGAATAAGCGGAGTCGGTTTTCAGCCGGATATTCTTTACCTCTTTTATCATACCGGCCAATTGCAGTTGTTTTTCCTTTGTAAGCGCAATTTGTTGATAGGTTTCAGTAACAGAAGGTTTGTAACGCAATATATTGATATTATTAACCCTATATTTACAGCCTACTTGCACTAATTGCGGGAAATCGTCGATATTATCCATCCGGGCTACCCAGTTGATTCCGTACGAGAGGGTTGTTCCGGCAAGTAAGGCCAGTGCCCGGCGGGCTTCTTTGTATCCATCCCGCGATTGTTTATTGACCTCTTCCGTAGAACCATTCAGTGATACCTGGATATGATTGATTCCGGCAGCAGTGAGCCGGGCAATTTTCTCCCGGGTGAGTCCTACCCCACTGGTGGTAATTGTTGCAGCCATTCCTCTGCCTGCGATGGCTGCTATGACATCCGGTAGGTCCGGATAAAGAAGGGGTTCGCCACCCCCCCAGCGCAATCTGAAAAACAGCGGCTTTTTCTGCCTGCCGGATCAGGTTGTGTAACACCCCGCCTGAGAGTTCCTGTTCACCATGTTCTTTATAACACTGCGGACATTGGAGAGGACAACGGGACGTAAGTTCGATATGCAGGCTTTCGGGGGCAGCTAAGGAGCGGAAGGGTGCTTTCTTTTGGGAGGATTTATTTAGTATGTGTAGAATCTGTTGCGGTTCATCTTCCGGCAGCAATGCCAGTTCTCTTAACCGGCGGATAAATCCGGTTTCTTTGCTACCGTTTAACCAGCCGGCCAATATTTCCAGTTCGCTTCCGGAAAGGATAGCGGTTCGTCCGGATGCCCGGTTCCAGAGCATAAGGGCCTGTTCTTCCGCACGTACTTTAATCATGCCGCCTGCGATACGTTATTTCTTTCATAAAATCTATTTCTCCGGTTTCCGCCAGTTCCAGCAAAGTAAGCAGGTAAGGTTTCATCTCCGGGCATACACGGTATTCTCCGCATATTTCCCTGTCTACACAGGTAAAAGCGAAATAGGCTTCGTAATACCAATCGTTTTCCGGGTCTTCTATTTCCTGTAAAGCCTGTTCCAGTTTCCTGACAGCCTCCGGATTGTTACGAAATGCTTCTTTCCGGGGAAGTACGGTGTAGATGGCAGTAGAGAGAATCATCGCAACCGGATCTTTTTCATCTCTTACCTCTTTTTCCACAAAATCTGCATACTCACCAAAAGAGACCAGGCCTTTTTCTTCTCTTCCGGATAACGCAGGATTAACCAACCGGAAATCGTCCAACGGTTCATATACCCAGCCTTTTTTATAATATGACTTGTAAGAATGAAGAAGATCAAACTGAGTCAGGTATTTTAATGTGTGGCACACAGAATAAGTAACAGGTATGTGAACCCGTGTATGCGAATAGATAGAGGCTGCATACGTACATCCTTCCGTCCACCCTCCCGCACAATCCAATCCGCCGGTGATACCTAACCCGGGAAAATGTTCTTCCATGTAATCCATGATATACATGGCATATTCGTAATAGAATCCGGGACCACAGTTGAGTGTCATATAAGCCAGGTCACCGGATGAATCAAATAGTGCGGGGTTACGTATGTACCCCTGAAGTTCCGTCTGATGCCCATATTGTTTAGGACCCGGAGAAAAGGTTGTTAACTGTAGGGTCATATCACCCTGGTAAGTCATAGCCGGCATTACCGGTGGGGTACATGGGTCTTCATTGATTTTATACCTGCTTTCCAACGGTTCCCGGGAGCTGCTGAATGAATAAATCTTTTCCCGAACATCGTCCGGCAATTGCTCCATAAGTTTACAATAGACAAACAACGTTACTTCCGGCCACTGTCCTACCAGTTCCAATGCGTTTTCAAGGGTGATTTTCTGCATATCCGTTTCCGAACCGGTAGTCCCTTTGAACCAATTAAACAGGCGTGCCATAAGATCTTTGTCGGCCGGTTTATAAAGCGATTTATCGATGTATATGTCCGGAGAAAGCAGAGGCATAGAAAGAAAACATTTCACAAAATCAATTCGCTGCCGGGTTTCCGGCAGTACCAGGTCAAAGTCCGTATCCGACCCATCTATCTCATATCCGTCCCAGTAATAAAACATAGCTTTTTCTTTGTGTTGGTAAAACTGTTTTTACAAAGATAAAAGTTTTCCGGAAGGATAGGCACACAGATGACACAGATAAGGCAGATTTATACGGATTGTTTTTTTATTTAGGACTCTGTTCCCCGACTTGATCGGGGATCGCATCAGAACCAGAAGTAATTATTACTATAATTGAAACTGTTAGTGCCTTCCGATAAACCGGAATCTTCAAATTGCGATCCCTGATCAAGTCCGGGATTAAGACTTTTTTATTCTTTTTTGGACAGAGGGGATTTGCAATCCCCGGTTAAACGAGTATTAGGATCTGTGATCCGATAAATAAATACCGATAGACTACTCTAACTTAGGTATATGAAAGCGGATTACAAATCCTTATACTCAACAGGCGGGGATTACAAATCCCCTTCGACCAACAATCTCCTTCGACCAATGAACGAATGGCACAGATTTAAATCTGCGCCAGCGATAGACTGGCAAGAACAAAACAGAAGAGGCTGTCTCGACGACAGCCTCTCTAAATAAATGTGTTACGAAAAAAGTGTGTCTGAAATTGGTTATTTTTTTATTAACCGGGTGTCGTAAATATTGGTTACACGGTTGGTATCATCAGCACGGAACATGATCCGGAGTTTCTCTTTTCCTTTTGTTACTTCGAGAGGTATGTCCAGTATGTGTTCTATGAATCCTTCTTCTGTACTGTTGAGGGTTATGGGTTGTACCCAGTCGCCTATTACGACGTCGAATGTATATTTGCGGGAATCGCCACCCCAATAGGTAAGCAATAACTGAGCCGGAGAGTCGTATCCGCATTTCATATTAAAAGCAAACCAGCCGTTTTCGTAAGCGAAACGGCATTTACGTTGATAACCTTCGCCGTACCGGGTGTTTTCGCCATCGAAATTATGATCACGTTCGGGTTGCATTTCGCCTAACTCTATGTAGTCCAGCGTTCGCTGATTGAGGGTGGCTATGCGGTCCAGTTCGGCCTGCCGTTTCTGTTCGGTCTCTTTCCACTCCGCCGGTGAATAGAC
Organism: Tannerellaceae bacterium; assembly: GCA_021203545.1. Classification (GTDB taxonomy): domain Bacteria; phylum Bacteroidota; class Bacteroidia; order Bacteroidales; family Tannerellaceae; genus UBA4116. Next base: position 13,168 of record JAJQAZ010000178.1, read on the forward strand.
ATCCCAATATACGGTCTGGTATTGATCGTATACCCGGTAGAAGGGGATCATGGATACATTATCAGGGCCTCCCGGTTGGGTAGTTACAAACGAGAGAGGATTGTCCGCTGTTTTTTTGATATAGTTGGTCATGCTTTTTTCTTCGGAAACAAATACCGGTATGTCACCCATTTTACGTTCTTCCGGCCCGAATACACCAGCTAAGAGAGAAGGTCCGTAAAATACGGCCCGGCGGTCCGGATTGTCGGGCATAGCCACTGTGTAAAGCGGCATAGGGAATTCGATTTCGATCCGGTCTCCTTTTTTCCATTTGCGGTTGAGGGAGATGAAAGAGGAAGGTTCTGCTGTTATTTTCTGACGTGAGCCGTTTACTTTTACTGTTACTCCTTCGGTTGCCCAGTGGGGATAACGCAGATTGAGGATGAACTGCTGTGATGGGCATTCTTCCAACCGGATGTTTATTTTTCCGGATTCCGGATAAGCTGTGTCCATTTTCAGTTTCAGGTTTTTCTCTTTCCAGGTCAGTACGGAGGGAATATAGAGATTTACATTCAGTTCGTTGCCTTTCGCATCCCGGCTATAGATGGCTCCTCCGTATTTGGAATGGTTTTCGAAACCACTGCCCATACAGCAACTAAAGTTATTGTCTTTACTTCCGAATCCTTTTTTGGTACCCATACCGATGGAAAGGAAGTAGCAAACCCGTCCTTCTACCGGATGTTGGGAGGCCAGAATGTGGTTGTATAAAGCCCGTTCGTAATAATCCAGGTATTGCGGATCGTTTGTCCATTCATATAGGTGTTGCGTTAGTTTGAGCATGTTATAGGTGTTACAGGTTTCGCAGGTGTTGCTTCCCAGACGGTCGCTTAATTTTCCCGGAACGGAGAGATATTCGCCCATACTGTTACCTCCATTGGCATAGGTGTGGTCGTTGACGAGGGTACGCCAGGAGAATTCTGCTATTTTACGATCCCGTTCGTTTCCGGTCAGTTCATACTGCCGTGCACTACCTATCAGTTTGGGAATTTGTGTGTTGGAGTGTAATCCCTGTAAAGCATCTATACCGTCTGCCAGTTTATCCTGTAGCTTTTTATGATAGTATTGATAGGAGGCATCCAGGAATTTTTTATCACCGGTCAGGGCATATACCTGTGCAAAGGCTTCGTTCATTCCCCCGTATTCGCAATCCAGCATGGTTTGCATCTGTTCGTCGTTCAGGTCTTTGGTGACATCCGCCAGATAGTGCGATAGTTCAACCAATACGTTCAATGCTTTTTCGTTACCGGTTAACAGATAAGCGTCATTTAGTCCCATCATGGTCTTGTGCTGGTTGTACCAGGGTACCCAAATGCCGTTGAGGTCGAACCCTTTGGAACGTATGATGCCTTTTTTGACCTCTTTGAATACTTTATCTCCTCCCGGCATTCCACCAATGAAGCCATTTATAAAATTGATCTGGCAACTGTCCAGTTCGTTCACGATGTAATCTACCCGTTCTTTAAACTGTTCGTCTCCGGTTGCCGCATAATGTTGGGAGGCAGCTGTCAAGTAATGTCCCAGTGTATGTCCGGCAATGCCCATGGATTCCCAACTGCCGTATGGTTCGGCTTTGGGAGTTAGTCCGGCATTTTTCCGGAAGTTGGAAAGCAGGCGGTCCAGATCGAGTTCCAACATCCATTCCGCGTTTAACCGCATGGCATTTTTAAACGGACTATCCAGCAGACGTACGTCCTGTATACCGAAATATTTTACCTTCGCCGGCACAGCGTTGCTGACGACAATTTTTTCACATTTTTCGCAGGCGATACCTTTACAGATACCGGCGGCTAAAAATAAAATTAATATAATTCCTTTTTTCATGGTTTTACTTCTTTATAATTCTTAGTTGTTTTTGTTTTAATTTGCTGTTTTACCTCCATCGTTCCTTCGTTCGGCGTAGCGTCTTCGCTACGTCGTTGGTAGAAGTGAGGCTACAGCCTCACATGAGCCAGGAGGCTCATAGATTTTTAGCAACGTAGCGAGGACGCTACGCCGAACAATGGCCGATCTACGATTCCCTCCGGTCCAATGTCTGTTAATTTAGGCACAGATTTAAATCTGCGCCAGCAAAAGCCAGCAAAATAATTATCAATTGTCAATTGTTTTATTCCAGTCCGGGGTTTGTTCGTTCATCAGGTGTTTGATGAAGAAGTCTCTTCGTTTTCGTTCACCGTACGGGCCGCCCATGGTGTGGCGTTCGCCGGGGAGCATGACAAATTCAAACTCTTTTTTGTATTTGATCAGGGCATCTACTACCTGCAGTGTACTGGATGGATCTACGTTATTATCCAATTCTCCTAAGATGAGCATTAGTTTTCCTTCCAACAGATGTGCGTTGGTTACGTTGGAGCATTCTTCGTATTCCTTTCCTACCGGATATCCCATCCATTGTTCGTTCCACCAGATTTTATCCATCCGGTTGTCGTGGCAACCACAGGCTGCTACACTTACTTTGTAGAAATCGGGGTGGAACAGAACCGCACCCATCGCATTTTGTCCGCCTGCGGAACAACCGTAAATTCCTACCCGGTCAATATCGATTTCCGGATATTTTTGGGCTGCGGCTTTCATCCAGGCAATCCGGTCGGGGAAACCTGCGTCTTTGAGGTTTTTCCAGCAAACATCATGGAAGGCTTTGGAACGGTTGGCCGTACCCATGCCATCAATAATAACCACGATGAAACCCAGTTCGGTCAATTCGCTGCCCCAGTGATGGATGGCAAACGATTTAGGTACATGCGAATCGTGTGGGCCGGCATAAATATATTCGATAACCGGATATTTTTTAGTAGGATCAAAGTTTGAAGGACGCATAATCATTCCCCAAATATCAGTGATTCCGTCCCGGCCTTTAGCACTGAATACTTCCGGCATACGGAAACCATCCTGTAAGGCTTTGATAAGATCGGGCTGGTTTTCCGGTTTGAAAATTACTTTTCCGTCTTTTACGGAACGGACCACGATGGTTGGTACCTGGTCTACACGGGAGTAATTATCTACCATATAACTGAAATCTTTGGAGAAGGTAACCCGGTGGTTTGCATTTTCAGGGGTCAGACAGGTTAGTTTGCCATTATTCATATTGAGCGCATAATATTTTTCCAGATAGGGGTCTTCATTTTTATCTTTTCCGCATCCGACCAATATAACGGTACGTTGTTTTTCATCTACGTGCTTTACGGATTTAACTACCCATTCTCCCTGGGTGAGTTGTTTTTTTACGGTTCCGGTTGCCGTATTATACAGATATAGGTGACGCCAGCCATCGCGTTCGGAGATCCAGAGTAATTCGTTACTATTTTCAAACCAATACTGATACTGGTTATTGTAATAGATAAAAGTGGGACTGGTTTCGTTCACAACTTCCCGGAGAGTTCCGGTTTTCAGATCACCTGCATAGATCGTATACCGCTGATGTCCGCGTTTATTGAAATCGAATGTAAATTGGGTGCTTTCTTTGTTCCAGCGAATGTTATGTAAGCTATATTGTTGCTCAACTTCCGGTACGTCGAATGGGATAGAATGGCCTTCTTCCACTAAAAAGGCTACCGGACGTTTGATTGGTAACGCGTCTCCCGGTTTGGTATAATCATATTCTTCTGTTTTAGGCTGTAACTGGTCTGCCGGTGAAGAGGAGATGAGTAAAAGAACTCTGTTATTTACCGGACGATATTTACAGCAGACAATTTTTTTTGGAGTCGGGCGACCAATAGATGTTGGAAGAGTAGTACTCGTAGGGAGAGCCATCCAGACTGAGTTGTTTTTTCTGCTGTGTCTGCAGGTCAAGTACCCATAAATTGCCTTCGGAAATATAGGCTTCTTTGGTGCTGTCCGGAGAGAGCACTTTCTCTTTGGCATCTTCTTTGAAGATGCGGCTCCAGTCGCCACTCCACCGTTGCCGCTCGTGTTTCCATTCAGTAGGAGTTACAGTTTTATTGACCGGATCGAGTATGAAGTTTTTTATCCCCTCCGGGGTATTGGCAGAATACCAAAAACATCCGGCACTATCCAACGGTTCTATGTCCCGTATGGCGTAATAGTAACCGTCGTTGTACTTTTTACCGAAATTATCCGCATTTTGGTACAGTTGTTCCCAGATCTGTGCATGCATCAGACCCGGTAATAAGCAGACAAATAATAATAAGTATTTTTTCATATTCATATAATTTATTCTTGTTTTCCACTTGACGTTCGGCGTAGTGTCTTCGCTACGTCGCTAAAAATTTATGAGCCTCCTGGCCCATG
>JAJQAZ010000048.1 GCA_021203545.1 Tannerellaceae bacterium
ATTTATTTTATCCAATTACTAAACTTTTTGTGTCCAACTTTTGGGGTGCACTTCATTCGTACTGGGCTAGGATATATTGTCCTTTCAGGACTTAATACAAATCTAAAATTTATTTTGTAAGGAGTACGCTGGAGTTTTATAAAGACTATTGGGATAGTCGGGAAGGGTATTTGTTTGAGATAGAGTTTGTATAAACCAGTCAGCGATATTACAAGTAGAGAAAAAAATATCATATCAATTTGGTTAATGACCCGGAAGGGATCAAATTAAAGTCCTCCGGACTTTGAAACCCACATTGATTCCTGTTTGGTGAGAGTAAAAATTAGTGTTAAGTTTGTACTGTATTTGTAATTTTAATTGTTGCGGAGATATGAAGAACCCGATTCAGATGATTAAGCAATGTAACGAGAAGGATGAGCCTTACTTTTTGTTACGGGGGCAGGATGTGTGTGCACTTCCGGCTATTGAGGCGTATTTTGAGGCGATTAAGACGCAGGTGAAGGATCCTTATTTTATTGAGGAGATCGAGGAGATTATGAAGGATTTCCGGGCGTACCGGGAGGAGCAGGAGACACATATCCCGGATTAAGTATGGCGGACGACAGTTACAAAACCATTCAGGAGGCTGCCGAAGGGTATTATACGGAGAAGCGGAGCCGTTTTATTTCGTTTGCGATTCCTGTACGTACGGTTGAGGAGGTGAAGGAGTGGGTGGCTGTGTACCGTAAGAAATATTATGATGCCCGGCATGTATGCTGGGCGTATATGCTGGGGCCGGAGCGGAAGGAGTTCCGGGCGAATGATGACGGCGAACCTTCTTCGACTGCCGGGAAGCCTATTCTGGGGCAGATTAATTCGAATGAACTTACAGATATCCTGGTTATTGTGGTACGTTATTTTGGGGGGATTGAACTGGGAACCAGTGGGCTGATTGTGGCTTACCGGTCGGCAGCCGCGGAAGCCATTGCCGCTGCCGAAATCATAGAAAAGACGGTGGATGAAGTGATGACGGTTATTTTCGAATATCCTATGTTAAATAGTGTTATGCGTATAGTGAAAGAAGATAACCCGGAAGTACTGGAGCAATTGTTTGATATGGATTGCCGTATTACTTTGCGCATTAGAAAAGGTGAGTCAGGCAAATTAAGGGGACGTCTGGAGAAGGTGGATACCCTCCGTTTTGAGGGGGAGGAAGAGGTAGAATCCCGGTGAATTTATTAATAAATTGAAACACTAATTGAAATAAATTTAACCTTATAGGGAGATTACCGGATTTGATATATATTTGTGGCTGAAACTATAATTAAACGAGACATAAATGAGGAAAGTACTGTTGTTTTCTTTTTTCTTAATGACGGGATTAATCATTTCGCAGTTTTTACCCCAGTTGGCAGGTGACTATTTTGGAACTGTAAAAACCGGAACTGATACCCTTTTGTATATATGCCTTGCGTTTATTATGATTAATGTGGGCCGTGAGTTTGAAATGGATAAGAAGCGCTGGCGTACTTATACCAGGGATTATTTTATTGCTATGGCTACAGCTGCCTGTCCGTGGATACTGGTGTGCCTGTATTATATTTTTGTTTTACTACCTTCTGTTTATTGGGGTAGCCAGCAGGCCTGGGAGGAGAATCTGTTGCTTAGCCGTTTCGCGGCTCCTACCTCGGCCGGTATTTTGTTTACGATGCTGGCGGCAGCGGGTCTGAAAGCCACCTGGGTGTATAAAAAGATTCAGGTGTTGGCTATTTTTGACGACCTGGATACAATTATTCTGATGATTCCCCTGCAGATTATGATGGTGGGTATGAAGTGGGAGTTGCTGGCTATTGTGGTTATTGTAACTGCCCTGCTGGTGATTGGGTGGCGAAAAATGGGACATTACAATATGTCCCAGTACTGGCAGGCTATCCTTATGTATGCTATCCTGATTTATGGTATTACGTATGTTATTTATCTGGGTAGTAAAACCTTATTCCTGTTGGAAGAGGGAATTCATATAGAGGTGCTTTTACCTGCGTTTGTATTGGGTATGATAATGAGGCACAAACACCTGGATGCTCCTTCGGAAATACGCGCGACAGATTCAATCTCTTATCTTTTCATGTTGCTGGTGGGTGTTAGTATGCCGGCTTTCTTCGGGGTGGATTTTGCTGCCCAGGCAGAGGCATCCTCTTCGATTATTGCTTCGCAGCCCATTATGTCGTGGCAGATGATTCTGTTGCATGTGGTGGTGGTTTCGGCCCTTTCTAATCTGGGTAAATTGTTTCCTATGTTGTTTTACCGTCACCGCCAGTGGCGCGAAAGGCTGGCCTTATCTATCGGTATGTTTACCCGGGGTGAGGTGGGAGCAGGGATCATTTTTATCGCCCTGAGTTATAATTTAGGTGGCCCGGCTCTGATTATTTCTGTGCTTACCATTGTGTTTAATTTGATTTTAACAGGTATATTTGTGGTATGGGTAGAGAAGTTGACCCGGCGTGCTTATGAGCTGGAACAGGCTGAAAGCACTAATTAAACGAGTAACGGCTCTGACCTTAACCAGAGGCGACTGAACGCCGCCTCGTAAAATTTATTTGTGTATGGGACAGAGCCGATTTGAGAGTCTTTTCAGGCCTTTCCGCCGGTTAACATCCAAGAAGCCAAATGCGAACCGGTTGTTGTTTATTGCTACTATTTTAGCGATTATTATTGCTAACTCGCCCTGGTCTGCTATTTATCTGGAGTTTTTGAATCATCCGGTGCGTTTGTATATCGGCGACTTTAGCCTGTTTTCCCATAATGGGGTTCCCATGACTGTACTGGAGTTTGTGAACGATGCGCTGATGACGCTTTTCTTTTTTGTTATCGGGCTGGAGATCAAGCAGGAGGTATTGATTGGAGAATTATCGTCTTTCCGGAAAGCAATGTTGCCTGTCTTTGCCGCTTTGGGCGGAATGATTGTTCCGGTGTTGGTATATGTACTGATCTGTAACTCTTCTCCCGAAATACGGGGTGCCGCCATACCTATGTCTACCGATATCGCGTTTGCACTGGCTATTGTAGCGGCGTTGGGCAAACGTATTCCGCTTAGTTTGCGTGTATTCCTTACGGCTTTGGCTGTGGTGGACGATTTGGGTGGTATTATGATTATTGCCCTGTTTTATAGTAAAGGGATTGCTTTTGTTCCGCTCGGAATTTCTTTATTCATTTTGTTGGGGCTGTTTGTGGGTGGCCGCTTAGGGGTAAAACACTGTATCTTTTATTATATAGGTGGTTTTGTTGTGTGGATGCTTTTCCTTGAATCGGGTATTCATCCTACCATTGCGGGGGTGTTGGTGGCATTTACTGTACCGGCGTTGCCGGATATAGACCTGGAGGAGTTTTCGGATGATATGGTAAAGTATTTGCAGATGCTTGATTTTAAGGAGGTGACTCATACGGAGAGTGCAACTATTCTGACGCCTACCCAGATACGTGTTCTGAATCATATACACCGTGAGACGAATCAATCGATCAGTCCGTTACAGAAAATAGCGGATAGTTTGCACCCGACTATTTACCTGGTTGTTTTGCCGCTGTTTGCGTTTGTGAATGCCGGGGTAACGTTTGGCAGTATCCATGTCTCTTCCCTGGCAGGTGTTCCGCTGGCTATTATGGCCGGTCTGGTGATCGGGAAGTCGTGTGGTATTTATCTGTTTACCAGGTTGTTTTTCAGGCTCCGCATTGTGCAGCCTCCACTGGGTGTTACACGCCGCAATTTGTTTGGTGTGGCCATGTTGGGAGGGATTGGGTTTACTGTTACCCTGTTTATTTCCAACCTGGCATTTGCCTCGATCCCGGAGGTTGGCGCCGATCTGCTAAACCAGGCTAAACTGGGAGTTTTTGCCGGTTCAATCGTGTCAGGGGTGTTGGGGTATGTGATACTTAGTAAGTGTTCAACCCCCTAACTCAACCCCCCTAACCCCCTAAAGGGGGATATAAGAATGAAAGATGGCGGATAGAATAAATTTTTTAGTCCTTGCAGGGATTAAGAAGTGGAGAATTTAACAGCTCTTTATATTTTAGTAAATCCGGATTATGCGTTAAACGAGACGAATGCCCTCCGCCAGCTTTTCCAGATACATTTTATCTGTTTCATCAAAGGTATTGAGGGTATTGCTGTCGATATCCAGTACGCCGGTTACTTTGCCGTTTTGTAGGATAGGTATAACAATTTCGGATTTTGAGGCAGAGCTACAGGCTATGTGTCCGGGAAACTGGTCTACATCGGGTACTAGCAGTGTGCGGGCTTCCTGCCAGATGGTTCCGCATACCCCTTTCCCGTACCGGATACGGGTACAGGCTACCGGGCCCTGGAAGGGCCCTAATACCAGTACATCGTCTTTTACGATATAAAATCCAACCCAGAAGAAATCAAACGCCTGTTTCAGGGCTGCCGCTACGTTGGCCATGTTAGCTACAGCATCTGTCTCACCGGCTATCAATGCTTCGATCTGTGGGAGCAAACTTTCGTATATCTCTTTTTTATCCCCTTCTATGATTTGTAAATCTTCTGCCATATAGCTATTTTTAGGCAAAGATATTCGAAAAATATAAGGTACAAAACAGACCGGGTCAGGAAATAATGAATAATAATGATCCGATTTTAATTGTTCCCATTATACTTATTTCAGATGAATAATTGGTACCTTTGTAGGGTTTTAATAGTAGTATATGAGTAATCAGAAATCTCCTCTTGTATTAGGAACAGAAAAAATCAGTACCTTACTTACCAGATATGCAATACCTGCGGTGGTGGCTATGACAGCTTCGTCGCTGTATAATATTGCGGATAGTGTTTTTATCGGTCATGGGGTAGGGCCTATGGCGTTGGCCGGGCTGGCTGTTACGTTCCCGCTGATGAACCTGGCGGCTGCTTTTGGTTCGCTGGTTGGGGCGGGAGCTTCTACGGTAGTCTCTGTTAAGTTAGGACAGAAAGATTACGACGGAGCCAACAATGTGCTGGGCAATGTATTAACCCTGAATATAATTATAGGGTTGCTGTTTACGTTTGCCTGCCTGGCAGTGTTGGATGATATCCTGGTATTTTTCGGTGCCAGTCCGGATACGTTGCCGCTGGCCCGTGAATATATGCAAATTCTTTTGTGGGGGAATGTGGTAACGCATATGTACCTGGGACTAAATGCAGTACTTCGCTCGTCCGGAGCGCCTGAACTGGCCATGCGGGCTACCCTCGCTTCGGTAGTTATTAATGTGGCTCTCAATCCGGTTTTTATTTTTGGATTAGGTTGGGGAATTCAGGGAGCCGCCTGGGCAACAGTAATTTCACAGGTACTGACATTGGCTTACCAGTTGGTTTATTTCTCTAAACCTACCCGTTTGCTTCATTTCCGGAAAGGTATTTACCGCCTGCGTACCGAACTGGTGTGGGGAATTATATCGATCGGTATGTCGCCTTTCCTGATGAATCTGTGTGCCTGCCTGATTGTGTTGCTGATTAATAAAGGGTTGGGTAAATATGGGGGCGATACTACTATCGGGGCCTATGGGATTGTAAACCGCATAACCTTCCTCTTTATAATGATTGTGATGGGGCTTAACCAGGGTATGCAGCCGATAGCCGGATATAATTACGGGGCACGTAAATTCGACCGCGTAACAGAGGTTACCAAACTTACCATTAAACTGGCTATAGGAGTTACGACACTGGGATTTTTGTTCTGCCAGTTGTTGCCGGGTGTTGCCGTACGGATTTTTACAACCGATCCGGATCTGCTTCGTGAATCTGTTTATGGTTTACGCATTGTACTGTGTGTATTTCCTATCGTGGGGTTCCAAATGGTAGGTACCAACTTTTTCCTGTCTATCGGTATGTCGCAGAAAGCGATCTTTTTATCCCTGACCCGGCAATTGCTGTTCCTGATACCGTGTCTGGTAGTTCTGCCCCGTTTCTGGGGGGTAACAGGGGTATGGGTAAGTATCCCGATAGCCGATCTTATCGCAACAGTCGTTACGGTAATTGTGTTTATTCGTCAGATACGGAAGTTCCGGCGGCTCGAAGAGTCCGAAAAATTGACAGGTTCGCCTGTAGAATAAAATAATTTTATATATTAGCATGCAGTGATTGAATGAATGCCTTATGGATAAGAAAATAGTTTTGACAATAGGCCGCCAGTTTGGTAGCGGAGGACGTGAAATTGGCCGGAAGCTGGCCGGAGCATTAAACATCTCTTATTATGACAGAGAGCTGGTTTCGCTGGCTGCCAAAGAAAGTGGCCTGTGTCCGGAAGTATTTGAAAATGCCGATGAGAAAGCTTCTGACGGTCTGGCGTATGCATTTTCCGTAGGCCTTTCTTATATGGGTATGTACACCCCACACGCAGATATTCTTTCGAACGAGGGATTGTTCAAACTACAGAGCGATGCGATCCGGATGCTGGCCGAACGCGAATCGTGTGTCATTGTAGGCCGCTGTGCGGATTATATCCTGCGGGACAATCCCCATTGCCTTAGCTTTTTTATCCACAACAATATGGAGGTGCGTATCCAGCGGGTGCTGGAAATGAAAGAAATGACTATTAAACAAGCCAAAGAACGGATTACCAAAACCGATAAAACACGCGCCTCTTATTATAACTACTTCACCAACAAGTTATGGGGCAACTCGGCTTCATATCATTTGTCAATCGATGCTTCGGTACTGGGAATAGACGGTACGGTGGATTATATCAAAGAGTTGGTAGAGAGAAAATTTTACAGATAAAGTTTTCTTCTTTCCAGCGCTTCCTGTAGCCTGGCGGCTTCCTGCCGGATAATCTGCTCCGCTTTGTCAATCTCTTCTTTGCGGAGGAACAGGTTGTTGCGGATACGGCTCTCCACATCTTCCAGATTGAAAAGTTTTACACCCGGTATTGCTGCCACACGGGGATCAACATCGCGGGGAAAGGCCAAATCAATAAGGGTAAGTCCCTGCACCCCAACCCCCCAGCCCCCTAAGGGGGGGCAATGTCTGCTTTATTAATGATTGTGTGGGGGGGCGGAGGTGGCAGTCAATACAATATCCGAAGCGGCCAGTATTTCATGTTTTCGGGTAAGGGGATAAATATTACATCCGAAACGTTCAGCCAGGGGTTGTGCCTTCTCAAGACTGCGATTGGCAAGGAAGAGTGTAACAGCTCCCTTGTTTTTCAGGAATTGCAGTGTATCTTCCGTCAGTTTATTAACCCCGATCACCGTGGTGCTTTTACCTGCGTTTGTATTGGGTATGATAATGAGGCACAAACACCTGGATGCTCCTTCGGAAATACGCGCGACAGATTCAATCTCTTATCTTTTCATGTTGCTGGTGGGTGTTAGTATGCCGGCTTTCTTCGGGGTGGATTTTGCTGCCCAGGCAGAGGCATCCTCTTCGATTATTGCTTCGCAGCCCATTATGTCGTGGCAGATGATTCTGTTGCATGTGGTGGTGGTTTCGGCCCTTTCTAATCTGGGTAAATTGTTTCCTATGTTGTTTTACCGTCACCGCCAGTGGCGCGAAAGGCTGGCCTTATCTATCGGTATGTTTACCCGGGGTGAGGTGGGAGCAGGGATCATTTTTATCGCCCTGAGTTATAATTTAGGTGGCCCGGCTCTGATTATTTCTGTGCTTACCATTGTGTTTAATTTGATTTTAACAGGTATATTTGTGGTATGGGTAGAGAAGTTGACCCGGCGTGCTTATGAGCTGGAACAGGCTGAAAGCACTAATTAAACGAGTAACGGCTCTGACCTTAACCAGAGGCGACTGAACGCCGCCTCGTAAAATTTATTTGTGTATGGGACAGAGCCGATTTGAGAGTCTTTTCAGGCCTTTCCGCCGGTTAACATCCAAGAAGCCAAATGCGAACCGGTTGTTGTTTATTGCTACTATTTTAGCGATTATTATTGCTAACTCGCCCTGGTCTGCTATTTATCTGGAGTTTTTGAATCATCCGGTGCGTTTGTATATCGGCGACTTTAGCCTGTTTTCCCATAATGGGGTTCCCATGACTGTACTGGAGTTTGTGAACGATGCGCTGATGACGCTTTTCTTTTTTGTTATCGGGCTGGAGATCAAGCAGGAGGTATTGATTGGAGAATTATCGTCTTTCCGGAAAGCAATGTTGCCTGTCTTTGCCGCTTTGGGCGGAATGATTGTTCCGGTGTTGGTATATGTACTGATCTGTAACTCTTCTCCCGAAATACGGGGTGCCGCCATACCTATGTCTACCGATATCGCGTTTGCACTGGCTATTGTAGCGGCGTTGGGCAAACGTATTCCGCTTAGTTTGCGTGTATTCCTTACGGCTTTGGCTGTGGTGGACGATTTGGGTGGTATTATGATTATTGCCCTGTTTTATAGTAAAGGGATTGCTTTTGTTCCGCTCGGAATTTCTTTATTCATTTTGTTGGGGCTGTTTGTGGGTGGCCGCTTAGGGGTAAAACACTGTATCTTTTATTATATAGGTGGTTTTGTTGTGTGGATGCTTTTCCTTGAATCGGGTATTCATCCTACCATTGCGGGGGTGTTGGTGGCATTTACTGTACCGGCGTTGCCGGATATAGACCTGGAGGAGTTTTCGGATGATATGGTAAAGTATTTGCAGATGCTTGATTTTAAGGAGGTGACTCATACGGAGAGTGCAACTATTCTGACGCCTACCCAGATACGTGTTCTGAATCATATACACCGTGAGACGAATCAATCGATCAGTCCGTTACAGAAAATAGCGGATAGTTTGCACCCGACTATTTACCTGGTTGTTTTGCCGCTGTTTGCGTTTGTGAATGCCGGGGTAACGTTTGGCAGTATCCATGTCTCTTCCCTGGCAGGTGTTCCGCTGGCTATTATGGCCGGTCTGGTGATCGGGAAGTCGTGTGGTATTTATCTGTTTACCAGGTTGTTTTTCAGGCTCCGCATTGTGCAGCCTCCACTGGGTGTTACACGCCGCAATTTGTTTGGTGTGGCCATGTTGGGAGGGATTGGGTTTACTGTTACCCTGTTTATTTCCAACCTGGCATTTGCCTCGATCCCGGAGGTTGGCGCCGATCTGCTAAACCAGGCTAAACTGGGAGTTTTTGCCGGTTCAATCGTGTCAGGGGTGTTGGGGTATGTGATACTTAGTAAGTGTTCAACCCCCTAACTCAACCCCCCTAACCCCCTAAAGGGGGATATAAGAATGAAAGATGGCGGATAGAATAAATTTTTTAGTCCTTGCAGGGATTAAGAAGTGGAGAATTTAACAGCTCTTTATATTTTAGTAAATCCGGATTATGCGTTAAACGAGACGAATGCCCTCCGCCAGCTTTTCCAGATACATTTTATCTGTTTCATCAAAGGTATTGAGGGTATTGCTGTCGATATCCAGTACGCCGGTTACTTTGCCGTTTTGTAGGATAGGTATAACAATTTCGGATTTTGAGGCAGAGCTACAGGCTATGTGTCCGGGAAACTGGTCTACATCGGGTACTAGCAGTGTGCGGGCTTCCTGCCAGATGGTTCCGCATACCCCTTTCCCGTACCGGATACGGGTACAGGCTACCGGGCCCTGGAAGGGCCCTAATACCAGTACATCGTCTTTTACGATATAAAATCCAACCCAGAAGAAATCAAACGCCTGTTTCAGGGCTGCCGCTACGTTGGCCATGTTAGCTACAGCATCTGTCTCACCGGCTATCAATGCTTCGATCTGTGGGAGCAAACTTTCGTATATCTCTTTTTTATCCCCTTCTATGATTTGTAAATCTTCTGCCATATAGCTATTTTTAGGCAAAGATATTCGAAAAATATAAGGTACAAAACAGACCGGGTCAGGAAATAATGAATAATAATGATCCGATTTTAATTGTTCCCATTATACTTATTTCAGATGAATAATTGGTACCTTTGTAGGGTTTTAATAGTAGTATATGAGTAATCAGAAATCTCCTCTTGTATTAGGAACAGAAAAAATCAGTACCTTACTTACCAGATATGCAATACCTGCGGTGGTGGCTATGACAGCTTCGTCGCTGTATAATATTGCGGATAGTGTTTTTATCGGTCATGGGGTAGGGCCTATGGCGTTGGCCGGGCTGGCTGTTACGTTCCCGCTGATGAACCTGGCGGCTGCTTTTGGTTCGCTGGTTGGGGCGGGAGCTTCTACGGTAGTCTCTGTTAAGTTAGGACAGAAAGATTACGACGGAGCCAACAATGTGCTGGGCAATGTATTAACCCTGAATATAATTATAGGGTTGCTGTTTACGTTTGCCTGCCTGGCAGTGTTGGATGATATCCTGGTATTTTTCGGTGCCAGTCCGGATACGTTGCCGCTGGCCCGTGAATATATGCAAATTCTTTTGTGGGGGAATGTGGTAACGCATATGTACCTGGGACTAAATGCAGTACTTCGCTCGTCCGGAGCGCCTGAACTGGCCATGCGGGCTACCCTCGCTTCGGTAGTTATTAATGTGGCTCTCAATCCGGTTTTTATTTTTGGATTAGGTTGGGGAATTCAGGGAGCCGCCTGGGCAACAGTAATTTCACAGGTACTGACATTGGCTTACCAGTTGGTTTATTTCTCTAAACCTACCCGTTTGCTTCATTTCCGGAAAGGTATTTACCGCCTGCGTACCGAACTGGTGTGGGGAATTATATCGATCGGTATGTCGCCTTTCCTGATGAATCTGTGTGCCTGCCTGATTGTGTTGCTGATTAATAAAGGGTTGGGTAAATATGGGGGCGATACTACTATCGGGGCCTATGGGATTGTAAACCGCATAACCTTCCTCTTTATAATGATTGTGATGGGGCTTAACCAGGGTATGCAGCCGATAGCCGGATATAATTACGGGGCACGTAAATTCGACCGCGTAACAGAGGTTACCAAACTTACCATTAAACTGGCTATAGGAGTTACGACACTGGGATTTTTGTTCTGCCAGTTGTTGCCGGGTGTTGCCGTACGGATTTTTACAACCGATCCGGATCTGCTTCGTGAATCTGTTTATGGTTTACGCATTGTACTGTGTGTATTTCCTATCGTGGGGTTCCAAATGGTAGGTACCAACTTTTTCCTGTCTATCGGTATGTCGCAGAAAGCGATCTTTTTATCCCTGACCCGGCAATTGCTGTTCCTGATACCGTGTCTGGTAGTTCTGCCCCGTTTCTGGGGGGTAACAGGGGTATGGGTAAGTATCCCGATAGCCGATCTTATCGCAACAGTCGTTACGGTAATTGTGTTTATTCGTCAGATACGGAAGTTCCGGCGGCTCGAAGAGTCCGAAAAATTGACAGGTTCGCCTGTAGAATAAAATAATTTTATATATTAGCATGCAGTGATTGAATGAATGCCTTATGGATAAGAAAATAGTTTTGACAATAGGCCGCCAGTTTGGTAGCGGAGGACGTGAAATTGGCCGGAAGCTGGCCGGAGCATTAAACATCTCTTATTATGACAGAGAGCTGGTTTCGCTGGCTGCCAAAGAAAGTGGCCTGTGTCCGGAAGTATTTGAAAATGCCGATGAGAAAGCTTCTGACGGTCTGGCGTATGCATTTTCCGTAGGCCTTTCTTATATGGGTATGTACACCCCACACGCAGATATTCTTTCGAACGAGGGATTGTTCAAACTACAGAGCGATGCGATCCGGATGCTGGCCGAACGCGAATCGTGTGTCATTGTAGGCCGCTGTGCGGATTATATCCTGCGGGACAATCCCCATTGCCTTAGCTTTTTTATCCACAACAATATGGAGGTGCGTATCCAGCGGGTGCTGGAAATGAAAGAAATGACTATTAAACAAGCCAAAGAACGGATTACCAAAACCGATAAAACACGCGCCTCTTATTATAACTACTTCACCAACAAGTTATGGGGCAACTCGGCTTCATATCATTTGTCAATCGATGCTTCGGTACTGGGAATAGACGGTACGGTGGATTATATCAAAGAGTTGGTAGAGAGAAAATTTTACAGATAAAGTTTTCTTCTTTCCAGCGCTTCCTGTAGCCTGGCGGCTTCCTGCCGGATAATCTGCTCCGCTTTGTCAATCTCTTCTTTGCGGAGGAACAGGTTGTTGCGGATACGGCTCTCCACATCTTCCAGATTGAAAAGTTTTACACCCGGTATTGCTGCCACACGGGGATCAACATCGCGGGGAAAGGCCAAATCAATAAGGGTAAGTCCCTGCACCCCAACCCCCCAGCCCCCTAAGGGGGGGCAATGTCTGCTTTATTAATGATTGTGTGGGGGGGCGGAGGTGGCAGTCAATACAATATCCGAAGCGGCCAGTATTTCATGTTTTCGGGTAAGGGGATAAATATTACATCCGAAACGTTCAGCCAGGGGTTGTGCCTTCTCAAGACTGCGATTGGCAAGGAAGAGTGTAACAGCTCCCTTGTTTTTCAGGAATTGCAGTGTATCTTCCGTCAGTTTATTAACCCCGATCACCGTAATCACACTTTTTCGCCAGTCGGTTTGTTCCTCTTCCAACAGTTCAATAGCAGCCAGGCTGTGTGAAACGGCTCCCCGGGCAATACCTGTTTCTGTGCGAACTCTTTTTCCCGTAGTAATAGCTGCCAAAAATAGTTTGTGTAGCGAGGCTGGTAAACGGTATTTCTCTTTCGCTGTCTCATAGGCCTCCTTCACCTGTCCCAGAATAGCCTGTTCTCCTAACAGTCCGGATTCCAGTCCGGAAGCAACTCTGAACAGATGCTGTACTACCTCTTCCGGAATATCCCCTTCGCCTTGGTACCATTCAATGCGGTTACAGGTTTGCAGGAACACATGAGGCGTATTCTGTCGTTGATTAGTTTGCCTGAACAGGATTTCCCGTTCTTCGAGCGAATAGTCACTATGATTAATCGATTGATAATGTACCATTTTCTATCAGTTCTTTAATACGGTTACGGATAGCAATACTCCTTTTCACCTCTTTACTGTCCGTAGCAACCGAAATAGTCAGATTGCCCAACCGGAAAATAGCAGGCGAAGTAAAATCACACAGCGCAGGCGCATCGCACACCGAAGCCAGAATTCCCGCCCGGGCCGCATCCTCTTTGATCTGTCTGTTCAGTGGGTGATCATCCGTGCAGATATAAACCAGGTTGAACCCATGCAGGTCTCCCGACTCATATACTTTCTCTATATAGGTAAAAGGAAGAGCAGAAAACTCTTCTTCAAACCGGGGCGATAAAACCGTAATGGCTGGAGTAAACCGGTACAGGATAAAAGCCTTATGAAAAGCCACCTTCCCACCCCCTACTAACAAAATGCGCCGGGTGGAAATGTTGAGGTTTATGGGGAGGAAAGATAATTCACCACCGGCCAGTCCAACCCCCCCGGCCCCCTAAGGGGGGGGCGGGGCTGTTCCTTTGATAGGGTTTGTTTTGTCTTCTATGTCTGGATTCATACTATTTTTTTATTTTATAGTGTCTCTGCGATCCCGCATCAAATGCGGGAACAAGTATGTTTCTACTTTTGGATCACCGGGATTTGCAATCCCGTTTATATAGCATATGTATAAGAAAGAAGGATTACAAATCCAAAGGCTCGTTTGTCGGGGATTAAAAATCCCCTCCGTCCAAAATGTTCGGTGTAGCGTCTTCGCTACATCGTTAAGAATTGGTGAAGCTGAAGCTTCACGTAAGGCAGGAGCCTCACCTTTACAAACGACGTAGCGAAGACGCTACGCCGAACAGAGGATGAAAGCTGTTTCTATTTTTGTTCTTCTGTCTCCTTTGGAGGGTTTACTTCCTGATCAGCACCTTCCAGAAATCTTTTTCCTGTGTGGTACTGACTATCTCGTGTCCTTCATTCCGGACGGAACCGGGTACATTCTCAATCGGAGCACCGTCGTCAATCCATATTTCAAGCAAACCTCCGGTAGGAAGAGTAGCCAGAGCCAGCTTCGTCTTCACAAAATTCATCGGACATCCTACTCCCCGAAAGTCTTTTACAATAGTATCCGGAGTACTCTCTACCCCCCCCTTTTAGGGGGTTGGGGGGTTGGCTGGTGTGGTACCTGGTGTGGTGCCTGTTTAAACTGCAAACTATCATCCATAGTACCATACAACTCAATCACTTCATCCCCTAATTTCAGAATATCTTCTTTCAGGGAGAGTAACTGTTCTTTCCTTTTCGCGGCTTCAACAACCGGAATGTATTTTTTATCTATCAAACCGTCCTCAATAAACAGTTGTCGGAACAGATCAAAACTATCCTCTGTGGTACGGGGTTCTGCTCCTTTGGTGATCAGCAGCATGCGCGAAGCCGAGTAAACTATATCTGCTAATAGCAGTTCCTGCCTTTGGGAGTCATCTGTAGCTTCCAGTTCTTTCCCGCTTTTCAGGATAATATCCTTATCCAGATCAATCATATCAAAAAGTCCTGCCGAACATTCCGCTTTCCCTCTTTCCGAAACCGAAAACGGTTCATCCGCACCCCAGTCATAATAATAATTTTTATCCTCGTCGAAACCCGGTATAGGCAGGAAAGAGGCAATCAGTTCTTTAATCTCCCGGTTGCCTTCCCGGCGTATATATTCACTGAAGGAAGAAAATTCGTTTTTCCGGTTCAGATAGTTACCAAACAGTGCTTCGGTAAAGGCCGGCAGATCACGTGCTGCCAATAGTCCCAATGGTTGAGCCAATTCGTCCCGGCCGTTTATCTTACCGTAAACTGTATAGGCCGGAAACATCCGTTCGTTGCGCGAAACACGGCCGGAAAAACCAATATCAGCCCAAACCTGCTGTGCACACGAATTACTACACCCTGAAATATTAACCTTAATAGGCTCAATCCTGTCCAGCGGCAACTTACTTTTTGCCAGCCGGTTCTGTATTGCTTTGGCCGCTCCCTTGGAAAAACAAATACCCAGCCGGCAGGTATCGGCACCGGTACACGAAATAATGTCGTTTACCAGCAAAGGTTGTACGGTATTAAGCCCCAGACGGTTCACCACTTGCCAGACGGCAGGTAGCCATTCTTCCGGAATATTCCGTAGCTGTATATGCTGCCGGGTAGTAAAACGGATCACATCGTTGCCAAACCGGGCGGTAAAGTGCGCCAGTTCCTCAAACAAATCAGGAGAGCCATTCCCATGCAGAAAAGGGATCAGTACGGCGAAACGGTTATCCTGTTTCTGCCGGGTTACATATCTCTTTTTCCACAGGGAATACGCTTCCACATCGTCCGGAAGGGTAGCCCCTTCCGGAACATCATAGTTAAACGAAACAATGGAAGAGGTATAGTTTAAAGAATCATCTTTTAATGTCTCTTCGAAATAGGGACGGAAGCGGGCCAGTGTTTCCTCTTCTCCCAGTTTATAAAAAATATGCCGGATACGTGCCTGGTGACGATTCTTCCGGTTTCCATTTTCAGAGAAAAAACGTTTCACAGCCAAAGCCACCCGGAAAAAGTCTTTCTCGGGGATAAAATCGAATAAGAGCCAGCCTTTGGTAGGTTTGGAGGCAACCGAACCTCCCAGATATACTTTAAAACCCCGTTCCCCGTTCACAATACGGGGAATAAATCCCAGATCGTTTACCAAAGCCAGGTCAGCTTCCTCTTCGGATATAGCAAAAGCAATCTTTAGTTTGCGGGGTAGTGTAAACGAATCATTCTGTGCAATCAGGAACGTAGTCAGATCCGCAGCATACGGAAAAGGGTCAAACACCTCCTTTTCGTCTATTCCCGCGCGGATATCCACCATAATATTACGGATCGTATTTCCGCCACCACCTTTCGTTCCTAAACCCGTTTGTTGCAAAGGTTCCAGAATAGATTTTATTTTATCGAGTGTAACCGAATGAATCTGTATCTCCTGCCGGGTAGTAATATGCAGGAAAGGTGCCTCTACCGCTTTGGCTGTTTGAGCCAGAGCCAGTAACTGCTCCGGAGAAATATATCCCCCGGTACAACGTACCCGTACCATATAAGTACCATTTTTTCGTTGCTCGTAAATGCCCATCGGAACCCGTACCGCCTTAAAGCGTACTTCTTCCAACCGTCCTGCGGTATATTCCCTGATCAACGAATCAATAGATTGGATATCGTCTGTTAGTGTTGCCGGTAATTTATACATGTTTATTTATATAGATTAAATACGATGCGAAATTACCCTCTTTACCGGGGTAGCCCAATCCCATAACTATGTCATTTATATACCAAGTTTGTGGTATATAAAATGACTTTCGTATGGGATTACAGGGGTGCCGCCGTACCCCTAATTTTACATCCGGAAACGAGGTATAAAATCATATACATTAAATATATGGCGCAGATAGCAAAAAGTATAACAGAATTGATCGGAAATACCCCTTTACTGCAACTGACTAATACAGAAGAAAGTCTGGGGTTACAGGCTACACTACTTGCAAAGCTTGAGTATTTCAATCCGCTACGTAGCGTAAAAGACCGTACCGGATATGCCATGATCGTACAGGCCGAAAAAGATGGTCTGTTGGATAAAGAAACAGTCATCATAGAACCTACCAGTGGAAACACAGGTATAGCCCTTGCCTATATAGCGGCAAGCAGAGGGTACCGCCTCATTCTGGCTATGCCTGAAACGATGAGTGTAGAACGGCGTATGTTACTCAAAGCGTTGGGTGCCGAGATCGTATTAACCCCTGGTCATGAGGGAATGGGAGGAGCCATCCGGAAAGCGGAAGAACTAAAAGAAACATTCCGGGATGCATTCATCCCCCAACAGTTCAACAACAAAGCCAATCCGGCCATCCACCGGGCTACTACAGCCGAAGAAATCTGGCGTGATACAGACGGAGAGATTGATATTCTGGTAGCAGGCGTCGGAACCGGATGGACTATTACCGGCGTTGTAGAAGTGTTGAAAAAACGGAATCCACAAATAAAAGTAATCGCTGTGGAACCTACTGACTCACCTGTACTTTCCGGGGGCAAGTCAGGCCCTCATAAAATACAGGGAATTGGTGCCGGATTTATACCGGAAGTGCTCAATGAATTCATTTTTGACGAAATATTCAAAGTAGAGAACGACGATGCATACCAGGCCACCCGCGATCTGGGTAAAACAGAAGGACTCGTAGTAGGCATATCTTCCGGAGCAGCAGTATACGCAGCTATCCGCATAGCCCAACGTCCCGAGAACAAAGGAAAAAAGATAGTCGTAGTACTACCGGATACAGGAGAGAGGTATCTCTCAATCAACCCCTTTCATACTTAAAATAAATGTATAGATATATTGATTAAAATGTTCGGCATAGCGTCTTCGCTACGTCGTTAATAAAAGTGAGGCTCCTGCCTCAC
>JAJQAZ010000004.1 GCA_021203545.1 Tannerellaceae bacterium
TCAGAAAATTTTCCCTTTCTTTAAAACAATATTAACTGTCCAACTTTTGGGGCACATTATTCGTACTGGGCTAGGATATACCGTCCTTGCAGAACTTAGAAGCACAGAATGCGATTTGATCGGGGATGCATAAGAACAGATGGTAATCAATAAACCGGGAAATTGCGGGGTTCGCGTTTGCGTTTGTTGGTAACAGTTTTGGTTTCGCTCTCTTTTATGATCCGTATTTTTATATTGCGGTATTTAAAAGGGGCCTCTTCTGCTGTTCCTTCCAGACCGATAAACCCTTTTCCCGGAGGATGGGGCAGATCGGCCCGCATATTCCACTCCGTTACCCTATGGCCATTCATAATAACAGATATGCGGCCGTTCACGGCACGTACACGCAGGTGGTTCCATTCGCCCGGATCTTTCACAATCCCATCCCGGGCAGCCACTCCATACCCGGATATCGAACCACAAACTGCAGCTTCGCCCGTTACCGAGTCAATACCATCTATATCGGCCAGCCGTACCCGTATCGAACGGGTGGGCCAGTTATCGCGGTCAGCACAAAAAAGAATCAGGTTTCCCACCGCACCTTCAGACGCATTAAACTCCATATCGAGTTCAAAATTATCATACTCCTTCAATGTCCAGATACACTCCTCCGGCACACTGGTTATAATATTTCCTTTCTGTATCCACGCTTCCGGTGCATAATCGGCCTGCGAAAGATTTTTACCGAACAGGGGATGCCACGTATACCTATTATCCGCCTGTATAGTAAACGGACACATCAAAGCTACCAGCAGCCCCGCCACCAGCACACACCGTCCCCACGATTGATCCCATTCTTTCTTACTTTTCACGTTTCTTTCCGGATACATTTGGCCAAATATACGAATAATATACCATAAATATGGTATTTTCCAAACACATTTCTGCCTCTATCTTTGTTGTATCATTAAAAAATAAACGAACAACAGATATAAAAACATCAATTATGGCAAAGATTGCAAAAAAAAACTGACAGATTTAGTAGGTAACACTCCGTTACTCAAATTTTCAAACTACAACGCAGCGAACGGGCTGAAAGCACACGTAATCGGTAAAATCGAATATTTCAACCCGGCCGGCAGTGTAAAAGACCGTATTGCCCTGGCGATGATCGAAGATGCCGAACAGAAAGGCATCCTTAAACCGGGTGCTACCATTATTGAACCCACCAGTGGTAATACCGGTATCGGACTGGCATTCGTTTTGGCATCCAAAGGTTACAAACTGATCCTTACCATGCCCGAAACCGTGAGCCTCGAGCGCCGGAACCTGCTGAAAGCCCTCGGTGCGCAATTAGTGCTTACCCCCGGAGCCAAAGGAATGAAAGGAGCCATTGCCAAAGCACAATCGCTGGCCGCGGAAACTCCGGATACTATCCTGCTGCAGCAATTCGAAAACCCGGCCAACCCGGCTGTTCACGTACGTACTACCGCACAGAAAATCCTGCGCGATACCGACAGCCAGGTAGACATTTTCGTAGCCGGTGTAGGTACAGGCGGAACCATTAGCGGTGTAGGCGAAGTATTAAAAGCACAAATCCCCGGTGTAAAAATCGTAGCCGTCGAACCTTCGGACTCGCCCGTACTATCCGGAGGCAACCCCGGGCCACACAAAATACAGGGTATCGGCGCCGGATTCGTTCCTAAAATCTATAATGGCAGTGTAGTAGACGAAATCATCCAGGTAGGCAACGACGATGCCATCCGCACCAGCCGCGAGCTGGCAGCCAAAGAGGGACTATTGGTAGGAATCTCCTCAGGTGCCGCCGTATACGCTGCCACCCAATTAGCCCTCAAACCGGAAAATGAAGGCAAAAACATCGTAGTAATCCTCCCCGACACCGGCGAGCGCTACCTCTCCACAATCCTATACGCATTTGAAGAGTATCCGCTTTGATCAGAATATAGATAATAAAGAATCCAGAAGACAAAGATATGAATATATATTTCTTTAATATAAATCCCCGTGTGTTTGTCTTCTTTGTTTAGCATAACTAAACCCAATCCAGCAATACTCCTTACCTGCACCAACCGCTAAGGAATATGACCAATAACAGTATGAAACGGTTCTTGGAAAGGTGCTCAGCCAATATTTGTTTTGCTTTGAATAAGCGTGATTTAAGAGTACTTTCTGTTAGTTGTACTTTCTCGCATATCTCTTTATATGAGTACCCTTCTCTCTGTAACTGCAGAGGAATACGGTATTTTTCTTTAAGGGCAGCAATTTCTCTATCCAGCAGTTGACGGTCAAAATCGTATTCCGGATTTCCTTCCTGCGCTGCAGGATAGGATATTACCTCGCCCGGATCGTCGTCTTTGTCATAAAAGATTGCACGGGTAAGACCTAATCGCTTTTCGTCGTTATAAAAGATACGCTTTAATATTGTTGCTCCCCAAGCGTATAGGTCGATGTCCTGAAACTTTTCACGATTCAACAACATCCGTAGGATTGTATCCTGTCTAAGGTCTTTTGCTTTCTCGTGGTTTCTGGTAAATTATAAGCCAATTGGTCCAGAAACCCACTTATACCTTCCACCCTTTTGGAGAAGTCATCTTCTTTGTTCATAGAATTTGTTATAAAATTAAGTTAGTTTTTGATTGATAGGATAAATGTACTGATAAGAATTAAATATTACAATATGTAATTAAAAAATTTCAATATAAAGCTAATATTAAACATTGTCTGGTCGAACGGGGTTTGTAACCCCTGCCTGTAGAGTATAAGGATTTATAATCCGCTTTCATATACCTTAGTTCCGGTTTAATCGGTTTTTATTTTTCGGATCACAGATCCTTATACTCGTTTGTCAGAAGTCCCAGGCGGCGTAGCGGGACGCTACGCCGAACAGTTGGATAAAGCCTCTTATTCTCTCCCTTCATTGATAAATGGGCCATTAATTGCCAATTGTCAATTGTTAATTGTCAATTGTTCTTTACCTTTGGGCCTGAAACAATAATTGAATTATATGGAGAAGCTAACGATAGTAAAAGTAGGGGGCAAGATTGTGGAAGAGGAAGATAGCCTGAAACAATTGTTGAAGGATTTTTCTGCGATCGAAGGGTCTAAGCTGTTGGTGCATGGTGGTGGCCGCTCGGCTACACGCCTGGCGGAACAGTTAGGGATAGAGAGCCGGATGGTGAACGGGCGGCGTATTACGGATGCCGATATGTTGCGCGTGGTAACTATGGTGTATGGCGGGCTGGTGAATAAGAATATTGTGGCTGGGCTGCAGGCTTTTGGGGTGAATGCACTGGGGCTGACCGGGGCAGATATGAACCTGATGCGTTCGGACAAACGCCCGGTAAAGGAGGTGGATTATGGTTTTGTGGGTGATGTGAAGGAGGTAAATGCCGGATTGCTGGCTACGCTGATCGGGCAGGATATTGTGCCGGTACTGGCTCCGCTTACTCACGATAAACAGGGGCATATGCTTAATACAAATGCCGATACGATTGCCGGAGAGGTGGCAAAAGCACTGGCCGATTATTTTGATGTTACGCTGGTGTATTGTTTTGAAAAGAGAGGGGTACTGCGCAATGAAAATGACGAGGAGAGTGTGATTCCTGAAATTAACCGCGGTACGTTCGGCCAACTGGTGGACGAAGGGATTGTGCAGGGCGGTATGATCCCTAAACTGGAAAATTCGCTGGATGCAGTAGACGTCGGCGTAAAAGAAGTAATTATTACCCAGGCTACCCAGATACATACCGGGGGAGGAACGAAGATAAAAAAGTTTTAAATTATATAAAAAGTGGCTCTGGGTGGAAGTGTCCCGTCCTAAAATAGGTTGACACAAAAAACTTATTTATGGATAAAGAATTGAAAACAAGTTATGTTTGTCGGACGCAAAAGGATTATAATATGTCCTTTAAATTGTCGGTTGTCCGGGAAATAGAATGTGGTGAGTTTAGTCTAAAAGCCGCCAGAGAGAAGTATGGTATTCAGGGAGATCATACGGTAGAGAAATGGATAAAAAAATATGGTACCTTTGACCGTGAACTTCAAGTCCAATTAACGATGCAAAAAGTCCTGAACAAAAACTTTTGGAATCAGAGGCCAAAGTCCGGCTGCTTGAAAAGCAAAAGCAAAGCCTGGAAGAACAACTTAAATTCCAGCAAGACAAAGTCATCATGTTTGATATGATGATTGATATAGCAGAAAAGGATCTAAAAATACCAATTAGAAAAAAGTCTGTTCCCGAAGCATCGAACGCTTTAAAGAAGAAAGGCAAGAAACTATGACTTATTCTTGCGATGTATTCCGGATCAGCCGTCAGGCCTACTATAAGCAAAAGGTAAATGTAAGAGTTAAACAAGAACAGGCCAAAGATATTATATCAAAAGTTCAGTCTGTACGTATTTCTATGCCTCGACAGGGGAACACGTAAGCTCTATCATTTGCTTAAGGAAGAATTAAAACTTGGAAGGGATAAACTCTTTTCTATTCTTTGAGCTAACCAAATGCTTATCAAACCTGTAAAATCTTATACAAAGACCACCATGTCAAAGCATTGGTTACATAAACATCCTAACTTACTTAGAAGTATAGTCATTGATCGTCCCTAGCAAGTATATGTAAGTGATATAACCTATATCAAATCAAGACAGAGAAGGCATTATTTGTCTTTGATAACCGACGCTTATTCCAGAAAAATAGTCGGTTATCATCTTAGTAATGATTTAAATGCAGAAAGTGTAGTGATAGTCCTGAATATGGCTTTAAAAGGGAGAAACAAAAATATTCCTCTAATACACTACTCGGACAGAGGATTACAATATTGTTCCTCTGTATATCAAGAAGTATTAACTAAATACAAAGTTACTCCCTCTATGACCGATGGATATGATTGTTATCAAAATGCCCTGGCAGAAAGAATCAATGGGATATTAAAACAGGAATTTCTTTTTAATAAATGTAATAACTATAAAGAGTTGAACTTATTAATCAATCAATTGATTGAAATTTACAACAATTATAGACCACATTTGGCATTAAATATGAAAACTCCTAATTTTACACATCAAAAAACCGATGAATATAAATCCATCGGTTCTTTAAATATTTTAGTATAAATCCTGTCAACCTATTTGAGGACGGGACAATGCAATACGCTTAATCAGATTTTGTTAGCTGAACCTAACACGTTTTCGATTTTGTGTTTGTAAAGCTTTTTCATGTTGTCGCGAGCCGGACCTAAGTATTTACGTGGGTCGAATTCAGCCGGTTTAGTAGCAAATACTTCACGAACAGCAGCAGTCATAGCCAGACGGCTGTCAGAGTCGATGTTGATTTTGCAAACCGCAGAGGTAGCCGCTTTACGTAATTGTGATTCAGGGATACCGATCGCATCTTTCATTGCACCACCATATTTGTTGATAGTAGCCACTTCTTCCTGAGGAACTGAAGAAGCTCCGTGAAGAACGATAGGGAATCCGGGAAGTTCTTTTTCAACACCTTCCAATACATCGAAACGCAATGGAGGAGGAACCAATACTCCGTTTTCATCAACAGTACATTGTTCCGGTTTAAATTTGTTGGCACCGTGAGAAGTACCGATAGAGATAGCCAGAGAGTCACAACCTGTTTTAGTTACGAAGTCTACTACTTCTTCCGGTTTTGTATATGTATGGTGTTCTGCAACAACATCGTCTTCTACACCAGCCAGAATACCTAATTCACCTTCTACGGTTACATCAAACTGGTGAGCATACTCAACAACTTTTTTAGTAAGCGCTACGTTTTCATCATAAGGAAGATGAGAACCGTCGATCATTACAGAAGAGAAACCAGCGTCAATACAGCTTTTGCAGGTTTCAAAAGAATCACCGTGGTCTAAGTGAAGAACGATCTGAGGATTAGCCTGACCTAATTCTTTTGCATATTCTACAGCACCTTCAGCCATATAACGAAGGAGTGTCGCGTTAGCATATTGACGGGCACCTTTAGATACCTGCAGGATTACCGGAGAGTTAGTTTCTGCAGCTGCCTGAACGATAGCCTGTAACTGCTCCATGTTATTGAAGTTGAAAGCCGGGATCGCATATCCTCCTTCGATTGCCTTAGCGAACATTTCTTTAGTATTCACCAGGCCTAAATCTTTGTAACTAACCATGTTGTATGATATTTTGTTAATGATTAAAAAACTTTCGCAAATATAGCAACAATCTGTCAGAATTTATACTATCTAACATATTAAATCATAACTTTTAAGGCAAAAAGCAAAAAATAAGAACAAATACTTTTTTTGTTTGATAGAAATCAATACCTTTGCAAGCCAATTTACCGGTTACCATTATAATTAAGAAAGTAATAATAAAAAATAGATAACGAAAGCAATGAAAAAAGGTATTCATCCTGAAAATTATCGTCCCGTCGTGTTTAAAGACATGTCTAACGACGATGTATTTATTACGCGTTCAACTATTAACGCAAAAGAAACTATTGAAATTGACGGTGTTGAATATCCACTGGTAAAAGTGGAAATTTCTAACACTTCTCACCCATTCTATACCGGTAAATCTAAACTGGTGGATACTGCAGGACGTGTTGATAAGTTCATGAGCCGCTACGGAAACCGTAATAAAAAATAAATCATTCAACAATTTTTGAATGAATGAAAAAGGCCCCGGTAGTTTACCGGGGCCTTTTTCGTTGGAATAGAATTATTTTATATCTTTGTTTTATCAATAATAAATGCCATTAAAAATGAAAACACAAAAACAAATCCTTTCTATTCCGGATCGGTTTATACTGGCGGATAAAATAGTTTTTACAGAACCATTTGGGAACGGCCATATTAACGACACTTTTAAAGTAATCAATGACAAAGGAGAAGCCGTATACATCCTGCAACGGATCAATCATCACATTTTTACGGATGTAGATATATTGCAGAATAATATCCATACGGTGACTTCACATATCCGGAAAAAACTGGAAGAACGGGGCGAAAGCGACATTGACCGTAAAGTACTGACCTTCCTTCCGACCCATGAGGGAAAGTTCTATTACTTTGATGGCGAAAGTTACTGGCGCATGTGCCTGATGATTCCCCGCAGCCAAAGCTTCGAAGAGGTTAATCCGGAATTTTCCTATGAAGCCGGAAAAGCATTTGGTGAATTCCAGTCTATGCTGGCCGACCTGCCGGAAGGTGCTCTGGGAGAAACAATCCCTAATTTCCATAACATGGAATTCCGTCTGCAACAATTCCACGATGCCATTGCAGCCAATCCGGTAAACCGTCTGGAAAAGGTAAAAGAGCTGGTTGCCGAAATTGAGAAAAGAGCAGAAGCCATGTGTATTCAGGAAAGGCTCTACAGGGAAGGGAAACTGAAAAAACGTACCAACCATTGTGATACCAAAGTAAACAATATCCTTTTTGATGAAGATGGAAAGGTATTGTGTGTAATTGATCTGGATACGGTTATGCCCGGTTTTGTACTGTCTGATATTGGAGATTTCATTCGTACCGGAGCAAATACCGGAGCTGAGGATGACGAAAATTTAGAGAATGTAAGTGTAAATATGGAAATCTTCAAAGCTTACACCCAGGGCTATATGGAAAAAGCCAATTCATTCCTGACTCCAACAGAGATTAAGTTGTTACCATATGGAGGCCGTTTACTAACTTATATGCAGACAGTTAGATTCCTGACGGATTACATCAACGGCGATACTTACTATAAAATACATCATCCGGAACATAATCTGCAACGCACCAGGGCACAATTCAAACTATTACAAAGCCTGGAAGAAAATGCCGTTAAAATGGATGCCTTTATGCAGGAATGGTTGTAGTCTTATTTCGCCCCTTGTATCCCCCCTTTAGGGAGCCAGGGGGTATGTGTTACGTGGTATAAGTCAAAACAAACCCATCCGTAACCAGATAATGGATAACATACTTTTTATGCAAAGAGGTGCAGGTTTCATAGCCTGTAAACTCACCGGATGTACGATAAGGGAACGGTTCTATATGCAACATTTCCCGGAAATCCACCTCCTCCTTTCCTATTACTTTAAAAAGGGTTTCTTTTGCACACCAGTATAGTAATAAATGGCAGACCTCGTTTGCCGGGTCAACCGCCCGGATTTCTTCCGGGCTCATAAACCGGTCACGAATTTTACAAACCCGTTCACTAATATACTCAATATCTATTCCTACAGGATATTCCGGATGAAGAATAATGGCTACGTATTCTTTGGTATGGGATATGGAAATATAATAAGGGGAATCTGTCAGATAAGGGGCACCGTTGGTATGGTAAGCAATACAAAGCTCTTTTCCTGTTAATTCTTTCAACAATACCCGGACAGCCAGCCATTCTTTTTGGCGGCTGTCACTTTTTTTTTCTTTCAGTGAGGTGATATACGGAACAGGGTCTGCAAAGCAGGCCAGAAGTTCTTCTACATTTTCTTCTATTTTCCAGACTCCCCGGATAGTAGTGTCTGTCTGTTTAAACAGCAGGGGCATCTTCCTACTCTTCTTTTTCAGATCCCGGTGTGATCTGGTTAAATTTTACTTTCTGGATACGACGATCATCCATTTCGAGTATCTGGAAACGATAGTTCTTATAGGGAATAATTTCTCTTCTCTTTGGGAAATCACCTTTTATCTCTAATAGAAGACCTGCCAGTGTATCTACCTCGTCTGTTAGGTTTTCGAACTCTTCCTCTTCAGCATCTACTACCCGGAAAAAGTCTGTCAATAATATCTTTGCCTCAAAGATCAGGCTACCATCCGGCAGACGAATAAACTGTTTTTCATCTTCGTCGTATTCATCGGCAATTTCACCTACAATCTCTTCCAGAATATCTTCCATCGTTACAATCCCTGACGTTCCACCAAACTCGTCTACCACGATAGCCATATGTATTTTATTGGTGCGGAACTCTTCCAACAAATCATCGATCTTTTTGGTTTCGGGAACAAAATAGGCCGGACGGATCAGGCTCTGCCAACGGAATGTATCCGGTTTATCAATAAAAGGCAACAGGTCTTTGATATACAGAATTCCTTTAATGTTATCTTCCGTACCGGAATAGACCGGAATACGGGAGTAACCGGACTCAATGATAAAATCTATAATTTTACGGAAATTCTCCTTTATATCAATGTCTTCCACATCCAGGCGCGGAGTCATAATCTCGCTGGCTGTTTTATTATAGAACTTAATGATCTCTTCCAGCATCCCTTTCTCCTCTTTTATCTCTTCAGAGGTTAATTCCAGCGCTTTGGATAATTCATCTACCGAAATATCATATTTCTTCTTTACTAATATCTTATTAATAAAGGTGGTAGATTTAACTAACACATTAGAAAGAGGACGGCACAAATGCTCAATTCCGTTTAGGATAGACGCCGAACGGCGTGTAAATTTAAGTGTATTATTCTGTGCATATATTTTAGGCATGATCTCACCAAACAGCAGCAGCAGGAATGTCAAGACAACCGTTTCTGCCACAAACCCAAGTAATGGGTTTTCCAGAAAGTTAAATATAGCATGAAATGCATATGTACAGAGCATTACGATAGCTACATTCACAAAGTTATTGGCAATCAGGATAGCGGCCAATAAATATTCGGAACGACTTAACATACTTAGAATAACCGGGTCTGCCGTATTTTTCTCTTCACGGATATCGTTAATTTCACCCGGGTCAAGCGAAAAGAAAGCAACTTCGGATGCAGAAACAAACGCAGAAACAAACAGCAAAAGAAAAGCAAGGCTTAATGCGATCATAGGACCTGCTGTTAATGCCTGCAATGTGATATCCGCAAATAAGCCCGATAAAAAATAGTCTGAGTCCAAGGGGAACTGTATTAGTTAAACAATATCAGAACGGAAGATCGTCCACATCACTGCTTTCTGTAAAAGAGGCAGGCTGGGAAGGTGACGATGCCGGCTGTTGATAAACAGGTTGCCGTCCGAAAGGAGTTTCCTGGCCTGCGGTAGTTGTACCACCTGTTGTATTCGTATTCTGGTTTTCATCTCTGCGACCACCGAAGTTAAAGAATTCCACGCGGTCCGCATGTATCTCCGTCACATACCGTTTTACACCTGACTGGTCGTCATAAGTACGGGTACGGATTTTTCCTTCCACATATACACCCGAACCCTTTTTTACCCATTTTTCCACAAATGATACCTGGTTGCGGCGTACAACAATATTATGCCATTCCGTACGTTCAGGTACCACTGTTCCATTAGCTAAGGTATAGCCTCGTTCCGAAGTGGCCATAGGAAAGTTTGCTACCGCCGTACCACTATCAAAATAACGAACTTCGGGGTCTCTCCCCACGTTTCCGATTAAAATTACTTTATTTAACGACATATGCTATATAGGTTATATTCATATACAAAGAAACATAAAATGTATTACTTTTCAAACAGGTTCGATTGACTTTTTCTATTGTTTCTTAAACAGTATAATCAAAAGAAAGTTGTCCACCTTTTTCCAAATAGAGTTCTACCAGTCGTGAAACGGCATAATTATCGATTTCACCGGAAGTAATACGGATATAATTTGCCAAAGCCGGAATATCTCCGATGAATTCGGCTTTATAAAAAGTTGCAAAAATAACCTGATGGGAAAGAACATGCTTTACCGGTGCTATACCCACTGTAAACTTTACAGAAGATGAATCGCCAAAAAGTTCACGAAAGGCCATCGTTTGCTGTAACTCCACAAAATCCATGTTTGTACCGGTTTCTATGAGAGGAAATTCATACAATCCTTCCCAGATATCTTTCCCGGTACGGCGGTTCAACCATGTATCACCCCCTTTAACCAGATGGAAATAATGAAAAAAACGGTTCCGTGTTTTGACTTTATTCTGTTTCACTGGAAAATATTGAACCTTTTTCTCATGATAGGCAACACATATATCATGT
Source organism: Tannerellaceae bacterium (assembly GCA_021203545.1). Classification (GTDB taxonomy): domain Bacteria; phylum Bacteroidota; class Bacteroidia; order Bacteroidales; family Tannerellaceae; genus UBA4116. The sequence continues at coordinate 10,932 of JAJQAZ010000004.1, forward strand.
AACGGACAGCGTACACAATCCGGGTTCTGGGGTGTACATTGTAACGCACCAAACTCCATAATAGCCTGATTATGGAGTCCTGCCTGCTTCGGATTGATAATCTCTCCGGCTAATTGGGTAAACTCTTTTTTCCCTTTTCCGGTATCAATAGGTGTACTAATCCCATATAACCTGGCCAGCACCCGAAATACATTTCCATCTACTACCGGATACGGTTGTCCCCAGGCAAAAGAGGTAATTGCCGCAGCCGTATACTCTCCTACACCCTTTAAAGATAAAACATCTTCATATTTCCGGGGAAATATACCACCATGCTGTTGCATGATACTTTTTGCGGCACCATGCAGATTCCTTGCCCGGCTATAGTAGCCTAAACCCTGCCAGTATTTCAATACCTCATCCTCTCCGGCTGTTGCCAATGCACCCACATCCGGAAAACGCTCTATGAAACGGTTATAATAATCCAATCCCTGTGCGACACGGGTCTGTTGCATGATAATTTCCGATATCCATATTTTATAAGGATCTGCAGTGTGTCGCCAGGGCAGATCCCGCATATTTTTTTATACCACTTTATTAATATATCACTAACTATATAGTTGTTGTTCATTCTTATATCTATTTAAGCCTGTTAAATCTGATGCATTCTACAAATTTACGTATCAATAGCCGAATGACTAATGTCTTTTTTCTTAAAAATTGCATCATAAATCTTTTTCTCTTAAAATAAAAAGCTATATATTTGCATGCCAAAAATTTAATAGGTTCAATTCAATTAATTATTTATAAACATGACTAAAGCAGACATTGTTAGTGAGATTTCAAAAAATACCGGTATTGATAAACAAACCGTGCTGGCAAGTGTTGAATCTTTTATGACTATCGTAAAGGGTTCTTTAGCACAGGGAGAAAATGTGTACCTGAGAGGCTTTGGTAGTTTTGTTGTGAAAAAAAGAGCTCAGAAAACAGCTCGTAACATTTCAAAGAACACTACTATCATCATTCCGGAACACAATATCCCCGCTTTCAAGCCGGCTAAGACTTTTTTGAATGAAGTAAAATAAACAATCATACGTATAATCTAAAATTTAAAAAAGATGCCTAGCGGAAAGAAAAGAAAAAGACATAAAATGTCTACGCACAAGCGCAAAAAGAGATTGAAAAAGAATAGACATAAGAAAAAATAATTAGTCTATCCTAAAAATCTAAAGAACAAACTTAACAAGTGACCTTTTAAGTTTGTTCTTTGTGTATTAAATAAGGTCATAATTAAAAAAATCCTTTTATAGTGATTAGTGAGTTAGTAGTAGATGTACAACCCAAAGAAGTATCTATTGCAGTATTGGAAGACACCAACCTTGTAGAGCTTCAGAAAGAAGCACGCAACGTCTCTTTTGCTGTAGGCGATATCTATCTTGGCAAAGTTAAGAAACTGATGCCCGGGTTGAATGCTGCTTTCATTGATGTAGGCTATAAAAAGGATGCATTTCTTCACTATCTGGACTTAGGTCCTAATTTCAACACTCAACAAAAATTCCTCAAACAGGCCCTGAGCGGACAAAAAAAATTGCCACCGCTATCTAAAATGCAGATCCTTCCGGAAATTAAAAAAGACGGAAGTATCAGCGATGTTTTAAAAGTGGGTCAGGAGGTATTGGTTCAAATTGCCAAAGAGCCAATTTCTACAAAAGGGCCCCGGCTGACCTCCGAATTGTCATTTGCCGGGAGATATATTGTTCTCATTCCTTTTGCAGATAAAGTTTCAGTCTCCTCAAAAATCAAATCACGCGAAGAGAACGCTCGTTTACGCCAGTTGATACAAAGTATCAAACCAAAGAATTTTAGCGTAATTGTACGCACTTCTGCCGAAGGAAAACGTGTTGCCGAACTTGATCACGAGTTAAAGACATTAGTGAAACGTTGGGAAGACAACATCCCTAAAATCACAAAAGCGAAAGCACCAACTATTGTGTATGAAGAAACCGGTCGTACCGTTGCTTTGCTTAGAGATATTTTTAATCCGTCTTTCCAAAATATTCACGTAAACGACAAAGATGTATATAATAATGTACGGGACTACGTAAGCCTGATTACCCCGGGAAGGGAAGACATTGTTAAATTATATACAGGAGAACTTCCTATTTTTGACAATTTTGGTGTTACCAAACAGATTAAATCACTCTTCGGAAGAACTGTCACCTATAAAAGTGGCGCTTACCTTATCATTGAGCATACAGAAGCAATGCATGTGATTGATGTAAATAGTGGTAACCGTTCAAAAGGTAGTAACGCACAGGAAAAAACGGCGATCGACGTAAATACGGCAGCAGCCGATGAAATTGCGCGCCAGTTGCGGTTACGTGATATGGGAGGTATCATCGTAATTGATTTTATTGATATGGCCGAACCTGTCAACAGGCAGAAACTGTTCGAACATATGACAAAAGCCATGGCCACAGACCGTGCCAAACACAACATTTTACCTCTGAGTAAATTTGGTCTGATGCAAATTACCCGGCAAAGAGTTCGCCCGGCCATGAATGTGGACACATCGGAGACATGTCCAACCTGTTTTGGCACAGGAAAATCAAAACCATCTATCATGTTTACGGATAGCCTTGAAGGCAAAATCGACTGTCTGGTAAACAAACACCATGTGAAGAGATTCACCCTGCACCTACATCCTTATGTAGCAGCATATGTGAACAAAGGTCTTATATCTTTAAGTACAAAGTGGAAATATAAATATACACGTTACTTGAAGGTAATACCTGATCAGAGTCTGTCATTTCTGGAATACAAATTCTTTGATTCCGATAAAAATGAGCTGGACATGAAAGAAGAAATAGAAATAAAATAAGAGAGGGGCTTCAAGGCCCCTCTCTTATTTTCCTACCTTTTATAGCGACTATTACATAATTGTCTATCCTCTTTTTCTAATCTCTGCCGTATTGTCATTGCATCTGACAATAAAATATTCCCTTCTTTTAACATACATTTTGGCATGCTATTTGTTATTAGTTGAGAAAAGAAACCAGAAAAAAGATAATTAATAATAAAAGTATAAAAGAGACATGGGAAAAATTATTGGTATTGACTTAGGAACAACCAACTCTTGCGTTGCCGTATTAGAAGGAAACGAACCGGTTGTTATCACAAACAGTGAAGGTAAAAGAACGACTCCTTCTATTGTAGCTTTTGTAGAAGGTGGTGAACGTAAAGTTGGTGATCCGGCAAAACGCCAGGCTATCACTAACCCCGAAAAAACAATCTTCTCTATCAAACGTTTCATGGGTGAAACCTATGATCAGGTACAAACCGAAATCAACCGTGTACCCTACATGGTTGTAAAAGGCGATAATAACACTCCACGTGTAGATATCGACGAACGTTTGTACACTCCACAGGAAATTTCAGCGATGATTCTTCAGAAGATGAAGAAAACGGCTGAAGATTATCTGGGACAGGAAGTAACAGAAGCTGTTATTACAGTGCCTGCTTATTTTAGCGATGCACAACGCCAGGCTACTAAAGAAGCCGGCGAAATCGCTGGTTTGACAGTACGCCGTATTGTAAACGAACCTACAGCAGCAGCATTGGCTTATGGTCTGGACAAGACTAATAAAGACATGAAAATCGCTGTATTTGACTTAGGTGGTGGTACATTTGATATCTCTATCCTTGAGTTGGGCGACGGTGTATTTGAAGTAAAATCAACGAATGGGGATACTCACCTGGGTGGTGACGACTTCGACCATGTAATCATTGACTGGCTGGCAGAAGAATTCGAACGTGAAGAAGGACTTGACCTGCGTAAAGATCCAATGGCACTTCAACGTTTGAAAGAAGCTGCTGAAAAAGCAAAAATCGAGTTATCAAGTACTACCAGTACAGAGATTAACTTACCTTATATTATGCCGGTAAACGGTATTCCTAAACACTTAGTGAAAACCCTGACCCGTGCAAAATTCGAACAATTAGCAGACAACCTGATCCAGGCTTGTATCGAACCTTGCCGCCAGGCATTGAAAGATGCCGGATTGAATACTTCTGATATCGACGAAGTGATCTTAGTAGGTGGTTCAACCCGTATTCCTGCAGTTCAGGGAGTAGTAGAAAAATTCTTCGGCAAAACTCCTTCCAAAGGTGTTAACCCGGATGAAGTGGTTGCAGTAGGTGCGGCTATCCAGGGGGGTGTATTGACCGGTGAAGTAAAAGACGTATTATTATTGGATGTTACTCCGCTTTCATTAGGTATCGAAACGATGGGTGGTGTAATGACTAAACTGATCGAGTCTAATACAACAATTCCGACTAAGAAGTCAGAAACATTCACTACCGCTGCTGATAACCAGCCTTCAGTTGAAATCCATATCCTTCAGGGAGAACGTTCACTGGCACGTGATAATAAATCAATCGGCCGCTTCCATTTAGACGGTATTCCTGCGGCTCCACGTGGAGTACCTCAGATCGAAGTTACCTTCGACATTGATGCAAATGGTATCCTGAATGTATCCGCAAAAGATAAAGGAACCGGAAAAGAACAAAGCATCCGTATCGAAGCATCCAGCGGTTTGAGCGACGACGAAGTTAAACGCATGAAAGAGGAAGCTGCTGCCAATGCGGAAGCTGACCAGAAAGAAAAAGAACGGATCGACAAACTGAATCAGGCAGACAGCTTAATCTTCCAGACAGAAAAACAATTGACTGACCTGGGCGACAAATTGCCTGCTGATAAAAAAACTCCGATCGAAGCCGCTCTGAATAAGTTGAAAGAAGCTCACAAAGCACAGGATATCGCAGCTATCGATGCAGCAACAGCCGAATTGAACAGCGTATTCCACGCAGCCAGCCAGGAAATGTATAACCAACAAGGCGGTGGAGCACAGCCAGGGCCTGATTTCGGTGCCGGACAACCCGGAGGGAATCCCGGTGGAAACGACCAGCAGGACGGAAACGTAACAGATGTGGACTTTGAAGAGGTGAAGTAATTCAATATCTGAAACGGTTTTAAAAAGATAACCCACAGTAAACAAATATTTACTGTGGGTTATCTTTTTATTTAATCAGGATTTTATGCATCGGAAACTTCAGATAAAAAGTGGATTTTCATAAATAACATTTTGTTACTATTATATCCTGCTTAGTATCTAATCGCTTACAATTATAAATTTCTACTTACAGCAAAAAACAGTTAAATAGGTGTTTTAGAGACAAAAAACAGCGTTTTTTCAGTTCTACAAACTTTTTATTGCATATTTTAACAAAATTCATACGAATGAAACCTGAAATTCATGCGGATGAAATTGGAAGTTTATGCAGAAGAAAAGGAAAAATCATGCAGATGAATTCTGAAAAATGTCGTTTTTTTATCAAAGAGGATACAAGTTTGTAAAAAATCGATCCGTATTTTGTCTGGTTTTTCCATTAACAATGATAAATTATAACTTACAAATTGATTACTATATCAACCCAATTCCTTACAAGAAATATAAAACAATCTGCATGAAAAGAAAAAACAAATGCTTTTAGATAGAATAATCTTGTTTTTCATAATAAATTGTCCTTGCTGAATTTCAACTGAAGCGTTTTTTTCCCGCAACAACTTATAGTAGTCCGAAATAACGAATTATAAGAGTACTTCATTTAACAAATTGATATTTAGTCATTAAAAAATATCAATTTGTTATTGTGGATCATTGCTAAATAAAATCTGATAGAAAGAATTAATATAGAATTGATAATGAAAGTATGAAAACCCAGTAAACAGCCTATTTTTCAGAAAAACAAAAAGTAAGGGTTGATAGTTAAAAAGTTGATTATTTCAGCCAAAACCTACGTGTTTTCAATTTTATTGTTATTTTTGCGTTAGTATACAAACTATAATAT
>JAJQAZ010000138.1 GCA_021203545.1 Tannerellaceae bacterium
GTTTAGATGATACTTCTACTAATTTCGCCACATTAAATTACGAGGTATCCGGAAAGTTCAAAAATACCTGGCGTGTGATCCAGCTCAGTGCGAATGCAGAGTATGATATTATAGATGGATTGAAGGCAAAAGCACTGGTAAGTTATTATTATGCCAATATGCTGGAGAATAATCATGAATATACATTCCAGGTATATGATTATGATAAGGTAAATGATGAATATATAGCTACCTGGGCACACGATACACCCTACCGTGAACGTATTCATGAATACGTAGAAGACATTACCTCTAACATTCAGTTAGCGTACGATAAGAAATTCGGACTGCATGCTGTTAGTGGAGTAGTTGGGTTAGAATCTATTAAACGCAAACGGCCTAAAGATAATATTATAGCTACACCTAAATCCCGCGAGATCAACTTAATTTATGAAGATGATTTCCGGAATTATGGTGATGCCGGTAATAATCTTCAGGCTCGTTTAGGATGGTTTGGACGTTTTAACTACGATTATGCCAATAAATACCTGGTTGAGTTTTCCGGACGTTACGATGGTTCCTGGAAATTCCCTCCGGGACACCGTTGGGGTTTCTTCCCTTCTGCATCAGTAGGTTGGAGAATTTCGGAAGAGGCTTTCTGGAAAAACAGTAAAGTGGATAATATCTTTAGTGACCTGAAGATCCGTGCATCCTATGGTCTGGTTGGTGATGATGATTTAGGAGATAACTATAAAGCGTTTGGTTATCTGAGTGGATATAAATATAATGAGGGAGGATCTGTTATTGATGGAGAATACATGAAAGGAACCAAATCCCGTGGACTACCGGTAACAACAATCTCCTGGATCAAAGCCCGTATCCTGGATATTGGTATTGATATGGTATTTCTGGATAACCGCCTAACAGGTCAGGCTGACTTCTTCCGCCGTGAACGCCGTGGTTTACCCGAGGGACGATATGATGTAGTGATACCTAAAGAGACAGGATTTGATTTGCCAAAAGAAAACCTGAACTCGGATATGACGATGGGTTGGGATGGTATGATCCGCTGGGCCGACAGGATAAAAGAGGTAAATTATAGCATTGGTGTGAATGTTACATACGCCCGCTTTTATGACTGGGACCGTTATGACGACCGTCGGGCAAACTCGTGGGATAAATACCGTGAAAGTATTACTCACCGGTATGGTTATCTCAACTGGGGGCTCGAAGCAATCGGACAATTCCAGAGCTGGGAAGAAATCGCCAATCACCCCATTGATAACGACCGCCGGGGAAATACAACATCTGTACCGGGGGATATTATCTACCGGGATGTCAATGGGGATGGAGTAATCAATCACCTGGACGAACGTCCTATCGGATACCGTCAGGATGCGACTCCTATCTTCAACTATGGTATCAACCTGGCTGCCGCATGGAAAGGGTTTGATTTAGCTTTGGACTTTAGTGGGTCGTTTGGATCAACTTATCATATGGAATGGGAACAATCCCGCGCTTTCCAGAATAACGGAAACAGTCCGCAGTGGCTGCTTGAAGATAGCTGGAGACTATCCGATATATGGGATGCTTATAGTGAAATCATTCCAGGTAAATACCCAATGGCTATCCGTGATAGGCCACACGATGGTACGTTCTGGAACAGTACTTTCTGGAAGAAAAATGTACGTTACCTGAAACTCAGTAACCTGGAATTCGGCTATACATTCCCCAAACACATGGTAAGAAAAGTAAATATCGAAAATTTACGTATTTATCTTGCCGGCTCTAACCTGTTTGCTATCACTAATGTAGAGGGTACCGACCCGGAACAGGAGAAAACAAATGGTTTGGGACACCCCACGATGCGTGTTATTAACGTTGGTATCAACCTTAAGTTTTAAAAAGTCATGAAGAAAAATTATATATTAATTTTAATAGCAGCTATTTCGATCTCCTTTGGTAGTTGTAGTGATTTTCTTGAAAAGGATCCGGACGATATCCTTGTACCGGAAGATGTATTTAGTGATCATTCACTCATTAAAACTATCATTGCTAATTTTAACGATCGCATCAGTTTTGGACAACATCCGGCCGCACAGGATCAGTATCAGCGACTGGATGAAGCTGTGGGCCAGTTAAATGATGGGATACAGAATATGGATCGTAACTGGTGGCGCGAATATAATTATGAACTGGTTCGTAACCTCAACGAATTTATACGGGATATAAATACCTATAGCACTTTACCGGAAGAAGACATCGCGGCATATGTGGCAGAAGTACGTGTAATACGTGCCTGGTATTATTTCTGTTCCGTACGTTCACTGGGTGGTGTACCGTTAGTATATGATGAACTGTTTGAATATATTCCGGGCATGGATATTACAACTATTCAGGAGCCACGGGCAGCAGAAGCAGCAGTCTATGACTATATTATTGCTGAATGCAGAGCTGCCGCAGCAGACTTATCACCGGAAAAGACCATAAACAGTGGCCGTGCCAATAAATGGACTGCCAAAATGCTGGAAGCACGTGCAGCATTGTATGCCGGTTCGCTGGCTAAATATACAACCGGTAAATATGAGGATCTTACTCTACCGGGTGGAGTGGTTGGAATAGAATCAGGAAAAGCAGATGATTATTTCAAAATAGCACTGGCCGCTGCTGATACGGTGATTAAACATAGTGAATACAGACTTCAGAATAAAAGGGAAAATAAAGCCACTAATTTTTACGAAGCTGTTACTATAAAAGAGGATAATGAAGAGGTAATCTGGGCACGGGATTATAAATATCCGGGACAAACCCATAGTTTTACACGGGATAACATTCCTTTTGTACTGAAGCGGGAAAACAGTGCTGCTAATTTGTGTGTATTACTCAATCTGGTAGAAGAGTATGAACCTATAAATACTACAACTCCCGGACAGAAACAGCCGTTTAATATCGGAGATAGAAAAAATCCGGTATTTTATGATACACCCGATGGACCTTTTGTAGAGCGTGATCCCCGGTTAATGGGTACGGTATTAGTAAACGGTTCTGAATTTGCCGGTGTCGAAATCGTTTATCAGGCAGGCCTTTTGTCTAAAAATGATAAAGGAGAATGGGACGTAGAACTATCTCAGCCGGGAGGCGGGCTTACCTCCATGAATGGACCAATTAAAAACAGTGAGCGGTTGGTTAATAAAACCGGATTCAGTATGCGTAAATACCTGGATGACGAGCCTTCTGCAGCAGCTATGATGGGATCGGAAATCTTTGCAGTACGTTTCCGTCTGGCAGAAGCTTACCTGATTGCAGCAGAAGCCTGCATTGAACTCAATAACGGACAAGCAGCGGATTATATCAACCCGGTACGTGAACGGGCAGGTGTACAGCCTCTTGTTACTGTTACAATGGATCAACTGATTCACGAAAGACGCGTAGAACTTGCATTTGAAGATCACCGCTATTGGGATTTAAAACGCTGGCGTCTGGCAGATGTAGTGTGGAATCCTGAAGCACCGACAGCGCAACGCCGTGGTTTGTTCCCCTATAAAGTAAATGAGCCCGGAGGTCCGAACGATGGTAAATGGTTCTTTGAAGAAGTAGATATGGAATTCATTTATCCGAATCCTTTGAAATTTGAGATGCGTAACTACTATTCTGAAATGGATAATGACTGGCTTAATAAAAATCCCAAGTTGATTCCTAACAGATATCAATACTAATTTAATTTAATAGTATGCATATGAAAACTACTATAAAATCAATATGTTCTGTGTTTCTGCTGCTGGTAATTGTTACCGGTTGTGGAAAAGATAATTACGATGCTCCCTCGTCTACTATTACCGGATATGTTACTTATAAAGGAAAACCGGTTTGTGTAAAGGGTGCGGGAGAAGGTGATAGAGTACGGCTTAATTTGTATCAGGATGGATATGAATATACGACTCCGGTGGAAGTATTTGTGAAACAGGATGGTTCTTTTTCTGTTCTGATATTTGACGGAGAATATAGACTGACTACCCGCGATAATGCCGGACCATGGGAAAATGCAGACGATTCTATGGATATTTCGCTGAAAGGGGATATGGAGGTAAATTACGAAGTAATACCCTTTTTCATGATCTCGGATGCAGATATAAAACTTGCCGGTAATCAGATGACAACATCGTTTAGTGTTGAGCAGATTACTGATGTTACAATGGATCGTATTCTTTTATTGGTAAATAACACCGCCTTTGTGGACGATCAGTATAACATCCAGCGGGTAGATTTTACAGAGAATTTACAAACAGGGGCAATATCCTATTCAATGGATTTAAATGATGAAGCAAAAGCCGCTTCTGTACTGTATGGTCGCGTGGCAGTATGGCCTGCCGGAAAAGATCATGCTATTTATTCACCTGTCTTTAAGTTGAAATAAGAAATACTTATTACTACTGATTAAGATACTATTATTAAGTATTATTCAATATGGTTGCAGATGGCTTCTCCGTGAGGAGGGGCCTCTGCTTTTTATTAAGTTTTTAGCTACCCTTTTGCTGGCGCAGATTTAAATCTGTGCCAAACTTAGCAGCCGGTAAATGAGCTATCCTAAAATAAGTTGACTTCCTGATCTTGTTAACCCCTTTCAGGACAAATCAGGTCTGTTACTAAAACACCTATATTTCTATCGTTTTGACTGGTATCTAACAAAAATCCTGACTCTAAGATGCTTCTGAAATCCTTTTTTAGCTTACTCCTGAAAAGTTACGTACATCACTTTACAAGATCACGTACGTAAGTCTACCTGATCACGTACATGAGTTTAGAAAGTCACGTACGTCATTTACCATACTCACGTACGTGAATAGGTACAGTTACGTACGTGACTTTGTAAAGTGATGTACGTAACTTTCCGTAGAGCTTTCCAAGAGGATCAAATCAGAGTGTAATCCTATTGAAAATGGCTCTTTTTCCCTCTGGTTGCCTCTTTGAAATGTATATTTACAAACTTTCTTTTTTTCGGATATTATCCTCTTTTGCTTACATCTTTTTAAAATGTCCGGGCAGAAATTGAAAATTCTGAGATAAAATAGTATTGGTTTTATCCAAATACTATCAATCTGTATTTTCTTAACTCCACGAGAATCGAATATTTAAAATCCTCTCTGTATCCGTGGCCATATAAGAGACTCAGAAAAGGTTTATTTTGTCATTTTGTAAATTATCAAAATGTCAAACTACTTCCTTTATTTATATAAAAAAGGTGTACCCAATAATAGGATACACCTTGTTGTTAAAATGGAATCTTATTTTTTACTGTATACCTCTTTCACGTAGCTTTAATTGCCACTTCCAGACGGTTACGATTGTATCTTCTACGGATTCTTTGGCGGTCCAGCCCAGTACATTGTTGGCACGGTCAGGATCGGCCCATACTTTCTCGATATCTCCTTCGCGGCGTCCGACGATTTTGTATGGAACTTTTACACCGGTTCCTTTTTCGAATGCATTAATCAGTTCCAGTACGGATACTCCGCGTCCGGTTCCTAAGTTAAAGATTTCCAGTTTTTCTTCCGATTTATTTTCAAGCATACGTTCTACTGCGATCACATGTGCTTTTGCCAGGTCTACAACATTGATATAATCACGGATGCATGAACCGTCGGGTGTATCATAATCATCACCAAACACACTTAATTCCTGACGGATACCTATCGCAGTCTGCGTAAGGAATGGAACCAGATTCTGGGGCACACCGTTGGGTAACTCGCCAATCTCTGCACTGGGGTGGGCACCGATCGGGTTGAAATAGCGAAGAATGATACTTTTAAAAGGAGTACCGGCATAGATTGTATCCCGTATAATTTCTTCGTTGATCTGTTTGGTATTACCATACGGAGATAGTGCGGGTTTAATCGGAGCATCTTCTGTTACCGGCAGAATATCCGGTTGCCCGTATACAGTACAGGATGAGGAGAATACAATCCCTTCTACACCATGCACAGGCATTAGTTCAAGCAGGTTAAGGAGAGTAACAATATTGTTTCTGTAATATAACAAGGGTTTCTGAACCGATTCGCCTACTGCTTTGCTGGCAGCGAAGTGGATGATACCTTTAATTCCCGGATTGTCGAGAAACAATTTATTCAAACCCTCTTTATTGTTACAGTCCAACTCTACAAATACAGGACGGATACCTGTGATCTTTTCAATACCATCCAATACATCAGCATTGGAGTTGGAGAGGTCGTCTACGATTACAACTTCATAACCGGCATTTTGTAATTCTACTACAGTATGTGAACCAATGTATCCGGTTCCTCCGGTAACTAATATTTTCTTTTTCATATATAATTAATTAAAGTAATTAAGCCCCTCCCGGCCTCCCCCAAGGGGAGGAGAATATGAAAATAAGGAAGTTCCCCCTTTGGGGGATTGAGGGGGCTTCCTTACACTATTCCCGAAAATCCCATGAATGCCATAGCTAATAACCCTGCTGTAATCAATGCGATCGGTGTTCCTTTCATGCTTTCAGGAACGCGGGTCATTGCCAGTTGTTCACGAATACCTGCAAAGATAATCAAAGCTAACGCAAAACCAATAGCTGTGGAGATTGCATATACCACGGATTCCAATAAATTGAAATCTTTTTGGATTACCAGGATCGCAACTCCCAGGATACAACAGTTGGTTGTGATAAGCGGAAGGAATACCCCTAAAGCCTGGTAAAGTGCAGGGGATACCTTTTTCAATACAATCTCTACCATTTGAACCAATGCTGCGATTACAAGGATGTAACTGATTGTTTGCATGAATCCAAGTCCAAAAGGCTCTAAAATATTTTTTTGAATAAGATAGGTAACAATTGTGGCAATCGTTAACACAAACATAACTGCCGCACTCATACCTGCGGCGGTATCTACTTTTTTGGAAACTCCTAAAAATGGACAAACTCCCAGGAATTGTGCCAATACAATATTGTTTACAAATACTGCGGCTATAAATATAATAATATACTCCATCTTAATCAGGCTTTACGAAGTTTATCAATAATAGCAATCAGATAACCCAGAGCAATAAAAGCTCCCGGTGCAAGTACGAATATAAGCGATCCGTATTCTTCCGGCATCAGGCTGAATCCAAACAGATTTCCGGTACCGAACAGTTCCCGGACGGCGCCCAGTAAAGTTAGTGCCAGTGCAAAACCTAAACCGATACCCACCCCGTCAAAAAAGGAAGGTATAATTCTGTTTTTAGCCGCAAATGCTTCAGCACGTCCCAGTACAATGCAGTTTACCACAATCAAAGGAATAAATAACCCCAGACTGGCATACAGATCAGGTACATATGCTTCCATACACATCTGAACAACTGTTACAAAGGTTGCAATAACAACAATGAAAGCAGGAATACGTACCTGGTCGGGAATAAGACTTTTCAGGGAGGATACTACTACATTCGAACAAATTAAAACGAAAGTAGTGGCCAGCCCCATAGCCAGCCCGTTCATTGCGGAAGAGGTTGTTCCCAATGTAGGACACATACCTAATAAAAGAACAAATACCGGATTTTCTTTAATGATACCGTTCAATAAAACTTTCATGTCATTCATAATTCACCTCCTTCTGTTTCTGTCGCACCTGTTTCGGCATCTATCTGACTGGTCGCACCGGATTTGCCATCGGTTCCTGTAGCACCGGTTGTAGCATCCGTACCTGCATACGCACTATAAGCCCGGTTAATTGCTTCCAGAAAAGCCCGGCTTGTAATGGTAGAAGCTGTAATGGCATCCACATCGCCTCCATCTTTTGATACCCGTAGATTGCCGTTGCCCAGGGAACGTCCCAGTATGCTTTGTTTATTTTTATCTGTTTTAAACCATTCTTCCATTTTAGAACCCAATCCAGGAGTTTCGGCATGTTGCAGGATTGAATAGTCAATGATCTTGCCTTCCGCGTCGAAACCTACAATTAGCCGTATCTCTCCGCTGAATCCGTTCATCGTAAAACTCTCTACCGCCGCACCTACCTGTTTACCGTCTTTCTTAGCCGGATAAATAAGAAGAGAGGCACCATCCGAAGAGGTTACAATTTCTGCTTCCTGTACCGGATTGTTATCGAATTCAGGAGTTACTTTCATGATAGCCTCTGCCAGTGCTGTGGCTTTGGATAAAGCAATCGCATCTGCAGTCAGCATGTTTACACCGGCCAGTAATCCGCCGGCTACCACACAAATGATAGTAAGCGACAGAAGCATATTGGGTAAGGTTGATTTTAATTTTGCCATGTTTATTTTCCTCCAAAATGTTTAGGTTTGACATAACTGTTGATCAAAGGAGTAAAGGCATTCATGATCAGAATCGCAAATGACATACCTTCCGGATAAGCTCCGAACAGGCGTATCACAGAAGTCAACAGTCCGATACCAATCGCATAAATAATCATCCCGGTCCTGGTCAGAGGAGATGTTACATAATCGGTAGCCATAAAAATAGCACCTAATAATAACCCTCCGGAAAGGATATGGGTTAACGGATCTGCATATTTTTCCGGATTAACACCATGCATGATACCTGTAAAAACTGCTACCGTACCAATCAGGTATACCGGGATATGCCAGGTGATGATTTTGCGGAACAACATATAGGCGAGTCCCAATAGTAATGCTATTGCACCTACTTCGCCGAGGCTACCGCCCATATCGCCGGTAAGCATCTGTACATGCGAAGGTACCGCTTCCCGGTTCCATTGAATAAGGCTTAATACAGTTGCTCCGGTTTCACCGTCCAGATAAGTCATCGGGAATTTACCGGGTACCGGCCAGGTAGTCATCTGTGCCGGGAACGAGATCAATAGGAATACACGTCCTACAAGAGCCGGATTGAAAATGTTGTTTCCTAAACCACCGAACGACATTTTACCGATTCCGATAGCAGCCAGGGCACCTATCAGAATAATCCATACCGGCAGGTTTGAAGGAAGGTTGAATGCCAGCAATACGCCTGTAATAGCAGCAGAACCATCCCATAAGGTAGGCTCTTTTTTAAAGAGGAACTTTTGTATAACAAACTCAAAAATAAGACAAGCTGCTACAGAGGTTACTGTAACAATTAATGCTCCCAGCCCGAAAAAGTAAAGCGATACCAGTAAAGACGGGATGAGTGCTATCAATACACCATACATGTTTTTGCTTATGCTGTCGCCACTGTGTATATGAGGTGAGGGAGATACGTATAAATTATTATTTTCCATGATATTCACTTTTATGACTTTCTGGCACGAATGATTCCCATTACTTTTCCTTTTCCTAACCGTATGTGATCCAGTAGCGGACGGTTAGCAGGACACGTGTAACTGCAGGAGCCACATTCTATACAATCTACAATATTATTTTTCTCAGCTGCCTCCCAATCCAGGAACTCAGTCAGATTCATCAGGAAGGTAGGGTTTAATCCCATCGGGCATACATTCACGCATTTGGCACAGCGGATACAATCGTATACCGGTTTGCGTTTGGCCTCTTCTTTAGATAAGATAAGGATGCCTGAACTACCTTTGGTAACCGGAACATCCGCACTAACCAAAGCTTTACCCATCATCGGGCCACCACCGATAATTTTACCGGTATTTTCAGGAATACCTCCGGCCGCTTCAATTAATTTGCTGATAGGAGTACCTATACGTACCAACAGGTTGCAGGGATTGGCAACACCTTTCCCGGTAACGGTTACTACACGTTCTACCAATGGCTTGTTTTTCTGTACGGCTTCGTATACGGCAAACGCTGTTCCTACATTCTGAACAACAGCGCCTTCGGAAATAGGAAGAGCACCACTTTTTACCTGCCGGCGCATGACAGCATCGATCAGTTGTTTTTCACCTCCCTGCGGATACTGAACTTTTAAAGGCATAATTTCTATCCCTTTATATTCCCGTGCCAATTCGTTGAAATAGTTGATCGCATCGGGTTTATTGTTTTCAATTCCTATAACAGCCTTTGTTACATGAATAGCCTGCATAAGAATCGTAACACCGGTCATAATCTCTTTTCCTTTTTCCATCATCAATGAGTGGTCGGAAGTCAGGTAAGGCTCGCACTCAACGGCATTGATGATAAGTACCTCGGCCTTACTGCCCGGAGGAGGGGATAGCTTTACCTGTGTGGGAAAAGTTGCACCGCCTAATCCTACTATACCGGCATCAGCAATCTTTGTAATAATTTCTTTCGAAGAGAGATTGCAATCTTTTATATATCTTTCGCTTCTATCTATGGATTCCTCCCATTCATCACCGTCCACATCAATAAAGATCGCAGGTTTTTTATAACCACTGGCATCAATCACCTGATCTATCTTATTTACTTTTCCGGATACAGACGAATGAATATTTGCCGAAACAAAGCCCCCTGCCTGTGCAAGAAGTGTTCCTACTTTTACAGTGTCTCCCTTTTTTACAACAGCCTTTGCCGGAGCACCAATATGCTGTCCTAAGGGAATGATTACCTGTGCGGGTAAATCGAGAGGGGTTATTTTTTTCCCTGCCGAGAATTTATTTTCAGGGGGATGTATACCTCCGATACGAAATGTCCTTAGCATACTTATTATTGTTTTTGGTTTGTTTTTTCAGTTACTTCTGCCGGTTTCTCTTTTTTAGGAGGAAAATTGAGTTCGTGGATAGCACCGGTAGGGCAAACTCCCACACATTTCCGGCAAAGACGGCATTTCATATAATCAATGTACGCGAGATTATCGTTAAGAGTGATTGATTCGAAAGGACACTCTTTTACGCATTTACCGCACCCGATACACGCATTGGCACATGCTTTGCGTGCTACACCCCCCTTATCTTTGTTGATACAACTTACAAATACCCGGCGGGATTTAGGTCCTTTTTTACGCAGTTCAATAATGTTTTTCGGACAGGCTTTCACGCAGGCTCCACACGAAGTACATTTGTCTTCGATCACTTCCGGTAAGCGGGTTTCCGGATTTATGCGGATCGCATCAAAACCACAGGAAGCAACACAATCGCCATAGCTGTAACACCCGAATGAACATCCCGTTTCGCCACCGTATAAAGAGGCTGCGATAGCACAACTTTTTGCACCGTCGTAGTTGTTCAGATGCGGACGCGCCGAACAGGTTCCGTTACATCTGACAACTGCAATCATCGGATCGGCCCCTCCGGCTTCCATCCCCATAATAGAGGCTACACGGGCCATTGTGTCTTTTCCACCAACCGGGCAAAAGAGTCCGTCCAATGTGTCGGCGTTTACACAGGCTGTGGCAAAAGACGGACAACCCGGATAACCACATCCTCCACAGTTTGCATTAGGTAACACATCCTGAATTTCAGCAATGCGGGGATCTTCATAGACCTCAAATTTCTTTGATGCCGCGTAGAGAAAACCGGCTC
This sequence comes from Tannerellaceae bacterium, assembly GCA_021203545.1. Classification (GTDB taxonomy): domain Bacteria; phylum Bacteroidota; class Bacteroidia; order Bacteroidales; family Tannerellaceae; genus UBA4116. Next base: position 11,370 of record JAJQAZ010000138.1, read on the forward strand.
CTATAGCTCCGATTCCTCCCAATGAAATAATGGCGATTAGAATCATGATATTTTATTGGTTTAGTTTCTTTAAGGTAAAAATGAATTTTTTCTTTAATTTTTCCCTGTTCAGGTACAAAATACAATAATAAGGAAGCAAAATAAACAGAGCAATTAGCGCGTTGGTACTCTCTTCCCATTGTATTAAACTACCGGTTATCAGGGTTGCTACAATTAAGATCAGGGGAATTATAAACGCAAGAACAACAGCCTGTAATCCCAAAGAGGTTTTACCGGATATTACAACTTCTTCGTTTACATGAAAATTACCGGAACTATCCTGTATTTCGATGATCTTTTCTTTGTTATCAGCCGCCGAACACATCCCTTTGGCATGACATCCCGCGCAGGCTGACTGTTGGACAATTTTCACCAGGATTGAATGTTCGCCAATCTCTTTTATAATTCCGGTGTGATTTATTTCATTCCCCATTTTGTAATCTCGACATAGCAAAATCAAGGCAAAAGTAAATATTATTTGGAAATAATGTCAAGATTAACCCATATATTTTGTGGAAAAATTGTTATTTACTTACCATTTGTAATTAAAACCAAAGCTTAATAACTCATTTATCTGAAAGTGACTATTGAAATCTTCTGTTTTCTCAACACTGTCATCAAAACGCAGGTGAAAATAGATGCGGGTTGAAAAATGGCGTGTGATAGCTAACACCAATGTGTTTTCGAATTCAGCGATTATTTTTTCGTAAGTTGTGAAATAATAGAATCTGGATTGCCAGCTTATATTGGGATTAAAGTTCATCGTGAAATCTGCCATGATTGTAGAACCCAGCTGACTTAAAGAACGTTCAAATTCGTCTGTCTCTTCATTTTTCTGGAAACCATGCCGGCCCAAATCAATGTCCCGGTTGCGGCTATACATAAAAGAGTAGGAGAGGGGAGCCATATTGACTGCCAGTTGCAGGTTTTTTCCTTTTTGCCGGAACTCTTTATTCAGGTCATATTTCATACCAATACCAATATTTACACTGAATGGGGCAAGAAATGCAGCCAGAAGTTTATCTTCATTCTCTTCGTAACTACGTAAAAACTGGGTTCTGAACTCTCCGTCAAGCGTATAATACCATTTATTGAATGCCTGATAACCAAAGTTGCTATGTACACGGAAAACATCTTCTCCTATTTTAAAACGGTGCAGTGTATCTTTAGCCGCATTGTAAAGGCTTATTTTATCTTCCAGTTCGTTTGTGAACTGTATTTTGTCTCTGTTGTAATTATATCTTAAATGGTTCTTTGTGTACAGGTTCAGGTTGCTGCTCCCTCCTTTATACCAATTGGGAGATACATAATTCTGTGAAAACTGTACCGCGCTTTCAAACTGTGATGTCCAATACATCCGGTCCGGAATGAATTTTGCAGGGGGAGCTATCTCTACTACGCTTCTTTCCGGCCTGATAATAAGGGGAACCTCTTTCGCCGTTTTCTTTATTACCTGTACCTGTATAATTTCATCCGGCAGATCCTCCTCTATATATTTAAAGTAACGGGGATTATGCAGGGCAATATGCCTGTATATCTCCTGATTCTGTTCTATTTTTCTTTTTTCCTGTTCAAAAAAGTTTGCATAAGCAGGTGCTGTATATGTAATGTAAGGTTGAGTAAATAACTTCTCTCCGGGATCATATAATTTGAAATCCCTTTCAATATATTTTCTTTTAAAGATAGGGGGTAAAAGAAACGGGTTGTATAAGATTGTATCTTTAAATGTTACCGATCTGCCGAAATAATCTGCCGGGTCCATACGTTTGCGCGACCAGTACAGGGCCTCTTCTGAAAGTTGGGTGCTGTTATTACGCATAGCACGTCTCATCTCAGCCGTGGGAGGTGAGGGTTTATAATACTCTTTGTTCTGTTTTTCCAACTGATAACGTATATCAAATATTTTATCCTGTTCCTTATCTATTGAAACATCGATTGTATCGTTTGTTTCATATAAGAAAAAGTCATCCACAGATTCTGTGAACAGTTCCATATCCTGGGCGTTTAGAGAAGCAGAACAAATAAAAAAACTACATAATGTGTACCAATAGTACTTTCCGCAATTCATATATCTCGAGTTGTTTGGTATCTTTGAATATAGAATACAAAATTACTTAAAAAGGATAATATAAACAAGGAGGTAAGAAGCGGGCAGTAAAGAAATGTTTACTATTTTTGCGGGATAAAATTGAATATATGATAACAATTCTGATTGTTGCCACAACGGCAGTTGTCTCTTTTATCTGTTTTTCACGTCCGGATATTTTCTACAAGCTATCGTTTAATCCTTACCGGATCATTAAATACAATGAGTGGTCACGTTTTATAACCCATGGTTTTGTACATGCGGATATGATGCACCTGTTTGTCAATATGTTTACATTCTGGTCGTTTGGTTCTTTTATGGAATCTCTCTTTAATCAGCTTGGTTTTGGAGTTGGTGGTTATTTGGGTCTGTATTTCGGAGGTATGGTAGCTGCTTCCATTCATGATCTTTTTAAATATAAAAATTTCGAATCTTACAATTCAATAGGAGCTTCGGGTGCGGTATCCGCTGTTCTTTTTTCTTCTATTCTTTTTAATCCCTGGGGTAAGATACTTCTTTTTGCCATTATCCCTGTTCCGGGAATTATATTCGGATTTGTTTATCTGTTCTACTGCCAGTATATGGCCCGGCAGTCACGGGATAATATCAATCATAACGCACACTTCTTTGGTGCGGTATATGGCCTTCTGTATCCTCTGTTACTGGATTGGACCCTTATTTATCATTTTTTGTATAGTCTGACTCATCCGTAAAAAGAGTCTCTTCCAGTTTCCCTATTTCCGGAAGAATGGCACGTGCTTCGCGGTCGCCCAGACTATCTACATCTTTTAGTTTACGCTGGATAGCGCGGGTACGTATGCCCAATACTTCATCAATTTATCCGCTGGCAGTATGCAGATTTCTTTGTGCCTTTTCGAGCATGCCGCCCATTTTTTCGAATTCCTTTTTTACCGCTCCCAGGATATGCCACACCTCACCGGAGTGTTTTTGTATGGCCAGTGTACGGAATCCCATTTGCAGGCTGTTTAATATCGCAGCCAGCGTAGTAGGTCCGGTTACCACTACTTTATAAGTTCGTTGTAGTTCGTCTAATAAAGAAGAGCGACGTACTACCTCGGCATACATACCTTCGAAAGGAAGAAACATGATACCGAAATCGGTAGTGAAAGGCGGATCCATATATTTGTCAGAAATATCTTTTGCCATTTTTTTGATGGTTACTTCCAATAATTTTCCGGCTGATTCAATTGTAGCCGGATCGCTGCTATCATACGCATCGAGTAATTGCTCGTAAATATCTTTGGGAAATTTGGCATCAATGGGCAGATATACATAATCCAACATATTATCTTTGCCGGGAAGCTTAACTGCAAATTCAACAAGCGCATCCGAACCTTTACGTGTTTTTACATTGGCTTCGTATTGTTCAGGTGCCAGTATCTGTTCAAGCAACATACTAAGTTGTATCTCTCCGATAATACCCCGTGTCTTTACATTACTAATAACCCTTTTTAATCCACCCACATCCTGTGCCAGCGTTTGCATTTCGCCCAAACCTTTCTGCACATTCTCTAACTGGTCTGTAACCAACCGGAACGATTGCCCGATTCGTTCGTTCAGTGTTTTCTGTAATTTTTCATCTACAGTGATACGGATTTCTTCCAGTCTTTTTTCTGTATTGGCAACCATTAAGCGGTGTTTTTCTTCCAACGCAGCAAACTTCTCTCTTTGTAATTGATTAAAAGATAAGATACCCCGTTCAAAAGTATCACGGAATTCAATCATGGACCGGGTAAGTTCGTCGCGGTTCTCGCGTGCCACTAACCGGCTTTCGTCGCGGTTATGTCGGAAATCTTCCCGGAAGTTTTTTCTACCTGTTCAAACATCTGTTGAATGGATAATAAAATTTTCTCTTCTTCAGTTTTGTTGTTCTCTTTTTTCTTAAATAATGTAATTAATTGAATAACAATAGTTATAGCAATGCCTCCAAGTAGTAAAATATCCATAAAATTGTATTTTGAGGGCAAAGATACGGATTCCGGACAGAGAAAATGTGGTTAAAATGTGTTAATGAAAAAACATTCTTACCTCTCCTCTGTTTTACTTACAGAAGCAGCGATGAAACAACACGAAACAAAAAAGCTGACAGAGATATTTGAATAGATTAAACAAAACAGCAATGGCAATTGTTATATATAAGGGAATGGAAGTTCCCACAAATGGAGAGATGCCTGAAGTTGGTTCACCGGCCCCTAATTTTACAGGTGTATGCCAGGATATGAGCGAAATGTCGCTTAGTGAACTAAAAGGCAAAAGGGTGGTGTTGAATGTTTTTCCGAGTCTTGATACAACAGTATGTGCAACCTCGGTAAGACGTTTTAATAAAGAAGCAGCATCGCTATTTAACACGAAAGTAGTTGCTCTGTCTAAAGATTTGCCATTTGCGCACGGACGGTTTTGTACAACAGAGGGTATAGATCATGTAATGACACTCTCGGCTTACAGAAACTCGTCGTTTGAAGATAATTATGGAATGCTTATTACAGAAGGACCGATAGCAGGACTTCTTGCCCGTGGGGTAATTGTAATTGATGAAGCAGGAAAGATATTATATTCGGAACTCGTTCCCAATATTTCGAACGAACCGGATTACGAAGCAGCATTAGCTTCGTTAAGATAACAAAGTTGTAGATTATTGTTTTTCATTGGTTAAAGTTAAGGGTTAGTGTAGAGGGCTATTGGATGTGAATCCGGTGGTCTTCGTTTTTTGTGCCCGATATAACTTTTGGAAATGATAAATTTTTTCACAGAATGTAACGAAGAACCAATTTTTTATTGTAATATTACAATCTAAATCCATCAAAATTAATTCAGATTAATATAAAAAATGTCTTATGAAAAAAATAGGCTTGTTTTTTTTATTTCTCTCTTTTTTCATAACAGGTTTTGGATGTTTAAAAAAGAAAACTAATACGGATATATTTTATGAGCGTTTAGATAAGAATGTTGAACATTGTTCCAAACCATTAATGGAACTACTGGGCATAGATTCAATAAAAGCAAAGGAAATTTGTGAATGCTCTATGAAAAAGGCATTTCATAGAGATTCTACTGCATTTGTTTCTGCTGATATTGAAAGATTAAAAGAAATTATTTCAGAAAGGGTGGGTGTGGTAATTGGGGCTAC
>JAJQAZ010000089.1 GCA_021203545.1 Tannerellaceae bacterium
AGACATTTGAAAGAATTTTGCCCATAGACAAGAATAACTTAAAAAAAAATAAAAGAAGATAAATTTTTAATAGAAATAAATGATGATGATATATTATTGGTTTCAGAATGGGCATCAGAGCAATTAATGTTAAAGGGTTTTGATGAGAACTATGAATTAACTATCGATGGTAATATATTAGAAGAATTAATAGATATTTTTTATTGAATATAAGCTTTAATTTAATCAGAAACTGTTCTTGCAGTTTCTGATTATCTCTTTGGTAGAACTGGATTATGGGAAATTGCAAGAGATTTATCTCGTCAGCGTAATGCAAAAGAAATAATAATTCAAGGAGGACAAAGAGCAAAAGGGAAATATAAATTTTGGATCGTCGGGAGTTGCACTCCCGGCGTTTCTTGTCAAAGAATTTGTAATTCTCTTAATTAGAGTGTAAAAGTAATTAAGTAGATAAGAAACGGATTACAAATCCGAAGACTCATAAGTCGGGGATAACATATCCCCTCCATCTAAAAAAATGTTTTGTTGTTTTTAAACAGGTAGAAATAAAAGCCGCTGAACTCAATATAAAAGAGTTCAGCGGCTTTTTAGTTTATTGAGAGAAACAGGTGTTTAATTTGTTATGGTGATATTTATTCTTCCTGATAGGGTTCCGCCGTCGTAGGGGTATGTCATTTCGATATAGCCGGTGGCACCGGCGCTCGGGTTGTTGAGTGAAAATGTACAGTTTGCAGAACCGATGTAACTAATGCGTATTCATGAGGCTGAAGGGGTTGCTTTCATGTCGGATGAGTTTAGGTAGATTTGTTTGGAGGCACCACTGGTATACCGTACTGTTGCACTACCTGAAATGGGAATAGTTTGGATTCCTGCATTCCTCGATAGCGTAACAGAAGAAGGATTGGCAATGATATCATTACCCGTTGAAGAGACACTGTTGTAATATTGTTCAATGGTAGTAGTGTAAGAGTCTATTCCGGATGTAGTTATACCATCAATTGTAGCACTTGCCTGTAATTTAACAACACAACTGCGTGTGTTTCCTACTATGGTTCCCCGGTTTGCTGCTGTTACGGTATTTGTTCCTACGGTAAATCCTTCGCCGGCAGTAACTGTGACGAGTTTTGGATTCGAAAGGGTAACGGGATGCACAACCCTTGTTCCGTTCCATGTGATGTGAGGATCTGTAGCTGTAATTGTTACGGTTCCTCCTCCTGCAACAATACTTCTTGTACTGGGAGTGGCTGAAAAGAGAATTTTTATCGCTCCTTTTTCTGTTCCTTTGTCCAGTGTGTAAGTCGTGTTGTCCTGGAATTTAAACAAAATGCTTCCCGTACGGCTTTGAGCACTGTAATTGTATTTGAAATTTTCTGTGCGGCTGGTGGCTGTATGGGTTTCTGTAGTGGCTGTGCCTTCTTTTACAATATCTGTAAATGTATAGATAGGTTGCCGGGTACGTGTCCGGTTGCCGGTTGCTTCAAGTTGGGTATAATTCCAGTCGCTGATCTTTTCACTTTGTTTACCCGTTTCTTCCTCTCCATAAGGAGTACCGTAAGCTTTTGGCCCTCTGTTTCCGTTACTGTACACCTCCTGCGTCCAGGGAGTTGCCGTGCGGGTGCGTTTAGGCAGATTATACACCCAGGCTGTGTAGTCGGTTCCCGAGTCCAGTTTTACAACAGTCGCTTCTGCGGTTTTTGATACACGGTTGCCGTTGGCATCGTAGGTGTATTGTGTAACCTGTTGTGCATTCATGGCTGTCGTTATAAAGAGACAACCTGCAATCAATACGATCCCACTAAGGGATACTTTTTCTTTTACTAAAATTTTTTTTCTTTTTCATTGACCTTATTTTTATTTGTTAGAACTGTAAATTTACAACGCAAATGCGTAAGAAAAATGACTGTTTGCTTTTAGTCATAAATCTCTACTTTTTTAACTTCTTTTATAAATAGGTCAGGGGCTGTAGATGCGAATATGATTTGTAGAAATGACGAAAGTGATGAAAAAGTGTCTGAATACCGGAATAAAAAACGCAGGCCCTTTTTAGGGGTCTGCGTTTTTAATTGTCGTATGATTATCTTGTATTACTTGATCACATACAGGGAACTGATTGACTCGTCGTTGCATACCCGGCGGATTGCTTCGGCGAACATGGCTGCCACCGACAGGATTTTTACTTTCGGACTTTTCCCCGGATAAGGGATCGAATCTGTAAAGAAGATTTCTGTCAATTGAGAGTCGTCAACACGTTGCGAAGCCGGGTCAGACATGACAGCATGGCTGGCAATGGCCCGTACGGATTTTGCCCCGTTAGCCATCATCAGGTCAGCTGCTTTTGTAATTGTACCGGCTGTATCTACCATATCGTCTACTAAAAGTACGTCCTTACCTTCTACATCCCCGATTATACGCATCTCTGCTACTTCGTTGGCCCGTAAACGGGATTTGTGGCAAATAACCATCGGGATACCCAGGTATTTGGAATAGCTGCTGGCGCGTTTGGTACCACCAACATCGGGGGTAGCAATTACCAGATTTTCCAAAGGCAATTCTTTCTGGATATAATCCAGGAAAACAGATGAAGCGTACAGGTGATCTACAGGAACATTGAAGAATCCCTGAATCTGATCGGCATGCAAATCCATGGTGATCAACCGGTTAATGCCGGCAGTACTTAACATGTCTGCGATCAGTTTAGCACCGATAGAAACACGGGGCTGATCTTTTCTGTCCTGGCGTGCCCATCCGAAATAGGGAACAACCGCAATAATAGAATGGGCGGAAGCACGCTTCGCCGCATCGATCATTAACAGTAATTCCATCAGATTGTCGGAATTAGGGAATGTCGATTGTATTAAGAACACATCCCGTCCACGAATAGACTCTTCATAAGAAACTGAAAATTCTCCGTCGGCAAAGCATTGAATGTTCATTTGGCCTAACGGGAGCCCCAGGCTCTTGCAGATCTTTTCGGCGAGATAACGGGATTTTGTTCCCGAAAATAAAAGGTAAGGAGTTTGTGCACTCATTATTCAAATATTAACTATACGGTAAATTGAGTTGAATTTTGCTGCAAAAGTACAAACAAATTGACAATTGACAATTGACAATTGACAATTCTTTTTAATTTAATGTTTTGGTCGAAGGGGATTTGTAATCCCCGCCTGTGGAGTATAAGGATTTGTAATCCGTTTTATTGATACTTTATATCTATATGAAATCGGTATTTATTATTTGCCGGATCACAGATCCTCATACTCATTAGTCGGGGATTGCAAATCCCCTCTGACCAAAAAATATTAATTGTCAATTGTCAATTGTCCATTTTCAATTGATTTCCGGATGCGTTTAATCGCTTCGGCTGCTTCTTCCATACTAAGGGTGAGAGGAGGGAGCAAACGGATTGTGTTTGTTCCGGCTACTCCGGTAAATACTTTTTCTTCGAAAAGCAGTTTGTTTCGTACCGTTTTGATCGACTCGTGGAATTCGATACCGATCATCAGGCCTCGTCCTCTTATTTCCTTTACACCTGCTAATGTCTGTAATTCGCTGATCAGATATTCTCCTACTTTCGCTGCATTTTCTACCAGGTTTTCTTTTTCCATGATATCCAGTACGGCAATACCTGCGGCACAGGCCAGGTGGTTACCACCGAATGTAGTACCCAGTATACCGTAAGACGGTTTGAATTCCGGACTGATGATGACCGCAGCCATCGGGAAACCGTTACCGATACCTTTCCCTACAGTAATAATATCCGGTTTGATACCTGCGTATTGGTGGGCGAAGAATTTACCGCTCCGTCCGTAACCGGATTGGATTTCATCCACAATCAATACTACATTATATTGTGTACATACATCACGTAATTGTTTCAGGAAGGAATCTGAAGGCAATTGTATACCGGCAACACCTTGGATACCTTCTATAATAACAGATGATACATCGCCTTTCTGTAGTTCTGCCTCAACAGCTGCCAGATCATCCAGGGGTAGGTAAGTAACCGGCAGTCCTTCATTGACGGGAGCTATGATATTTGGGTTATCGGTTACGCGTACGGCAGCCGAAGTACGTCCGTGGAATGCTTTTTTGAAAGCGATTACCCGTTTTTTACCGTTATGGAAAGAGGCCAGTTTCAATGCGTTTTCATTGGCTTCGGCTCCGGAGTTGATCAGGAACAGGGAGTAATCATCGTAACCGCATGCTTTTCCCAGTTTATCAGCCAGTTTATTTTGCAAAGAGTTGAGAACTGAATTGGAATAAAATCCCAGTTTATTTACCTGGTCAGTAATGGCTGCTACATATTCAGGGTGGCTGTGGCCTACTGATATAACTGCATGTCCACCATACAGATCCAGGTATTCGTTGCCTTCGCTATCCCATACCCGGCAACCTTTTCCTTTTACGATCTCTATATCGAATAAAGGATATACATCGAATAAGTTCATTTTCTTATTTTTTAGTAGTTATCGTTCGCCTTGCTCACTAGTAGTTATCAGTCGCTTTGCTCCTTAGTAGTTATCACTCCTTTCAGTCGTTAGTAGTTAAGTAGTTGATATATTATTTTTTTCTACTTGACTACTAAGCCACGAAGTGGCTGCTGACTACCAGTGAGTGAAACGAACGATAACTACCAGCTCCCGGAGGGAGCGATGACTACTGAATTTGCAACGCAAATTCTAAAACGCTGACGGTTTCAGGTGGAGGCCGACTGTTTCTTCGAGACCGAATAAAAGGTTCATGTTGTGAACGGCTTGTCCGCTGGCCCCTTTCAGTAGGTTGTCAATTACAGAGATGATTAATAATTTATTGTCGAACTTCTGTAAATTTATTAAACATTTATTTGTATTAACAACTTGTTTCAGATCCGGATTCTTATCTGTAATGAAGGTAAACGAATGGTCTTCATAATACTCTTCATAAATCCGTTTGATCTCGTCTAATTCTATTTTACAATCCAGGTACATCGAGGCAAAAATGCCTCGTGAGAAATTACCCCGTACCGGTATAAAGTTGATAGCATTCCGGAAACTGGTTTGTAACTGGTTCAGGCTCTCGCCGATTTCTGCCAGATGCTGGTGTTCGAAGGGTTTGTAAATGGAAATGTTATCGTTCCGCCAACTGAAATGCGATGTTGATGTTGGTTTCACACCGGCACCGGTAGAACCTGTGATGGCATTCACATGAATCTCACTGTTTAGCATGAGGTGTTTTGCCAACGGAAGTAGCCCTAACTGGATACAGGTAGCAAAACATCCCGGATTAGCTACATATTGCGAATTACAGATGGCCCGCCGGTTTAGTTCCGGCAGTCCGTAAATAAACGGGTTGCCTTCTGCTTTGTGGCGGTAATCTGTTGATAAGTCGATGATTTTTATATTTTCGGGGATTGTATGGGCTTCCAAAAACTTTCTGGAATCGCCATGGGCACTGCACAGGAATAACAGGTCCACACTATCTAAAGGCAATTCGCCGGTAAAAACCAGATCCGTCTCGCCAAATAGTCCGCTGTGTATATCTGTAATTTTGTTTCCGGCATTGCTGCTACTGTTTACAAAAACGATCTGTGCATCCGGGTGGTTGATGAGGATACGGATCAGTTCGCCTGCAGTATACCCGGCTCCTCCTACGATACCTATTTTGATCATTCTTTTTCGTTTTTCTTTTGTACCGAATAAAATATCTTCATCTGGTTACCCAGTATTTTAGTGAAGCCTTTTACATCGTCGGCTGTCCAGGCTTTTTGCTCTTCGCCGTATACACCAAAATCGCTTTTCATCAGGTCGTAATCACTTTCTACCCCTACCAGTGTATAGGTATAAGGACGCAGCGTAATAATTACACGTCCGGTTACATTTTGCTGTGTGCTTTGCAGGAATGCTTCCATATCTCGCATCACCGGTTCCAGATATTGTGCTTCGTGCAGGAACATGCCGTACCAGGTTGCCAACTGTTCTTTCCAGTACTGCTGCCATTTGGTCAGGGTATGTTTTTCCAGCATTTTGTGTGCGTTGATGATCAATAGTGGGCCGGCTGCTTCAAAACCTACACGGCCTTTGATTCCGATGATGGTATCACCAATGTGCATATCACGGCCAATGGCAAAACGGGCTCCCAGTTCTTCTACTTTGCGGATCGCGTCCAGTTTGTTATCGAATGTTTCTCCGTTTACTCCTACTATTTCACCCTGTTCGAAGTCAATAAAGATATCTTCTTCCTGCTCTTCGGCTTCCAATTGTGAGGGGTAGGCTGTTTCCGGTAGTGTCTGGTTGGAGTGCAGTGTCTCTTTACCTCCAACACTTGTTCCCCATAACCCTTTGTTGATAGAGTATTCCATCTTTACAAAATCAGCTTCATACCCGTGTTCTTTCAGGTAGTTGATTTCGTATTCGCGGCTCAGGTTCATATCCCGGGTAGGGGTGATGATCTCGATTTCAGGAGCAATTACATCGAATGTAAGGTCAAACCGTACCTGGTCGTTACCGGCTCCTGTACTGCCATGGGCAACCGCATCGGCTCCGATCTCTTTGGCATAGTTGATAATAGCCAGTGCCTGGAAGATACGTTCCGAGCTTACCGAGATTGGATAGGTACCATTGCGGAGTACATTTCCGAAGATCATATATTTGATACTTTTGTCGTAGTACTCTTTCTCTACATTTAATGTTACGTGTTTTACCGCACCCAGTTTATAGGCTCTCTCTTCGATCGCTTTGCACTCTTCTTCACTGAATCCTCCGGTATTGGCCAATGCTGTGTACACTTCAAAATTTTTTTCTTTAGAGAGATACATGGCACAATACGAAGTGTCCAGACCTCCACTGAATGCTAAAACTACTTTACGTTTCATCTTTGTATATCGTTTAATATTATTACTTATTTCTTATTTCTTCTTTCGTCTTCTTCTCTTTTGGCCCGGTGCGGATCGGCAGGGTCGTATAACATCGCCGTACAGATGCAGTATTTGCGTCCGGTACGTACCAGGATATCATGATTGATACATCCTTCGCAACCCCGCCAGAAGGCTTCGTCGTCGGTCAGTTCGGCAAATGTAACCGGTACGTATCCCAGTTCGGTATTCATTTTCATAACCGCACTTCCCGAAGTAAGGCTAAATATCTTGGCTTTCGGCCAGCGTAAACGTGCAAGTTGGAAAGAAGCCTGCTTGATCCGTTTGGCCAGTCCGTGCATGCGGAACTTATCTACTACAATTAACCCTGAAGTGGCCACATATTGTTTGTTGCCCCACGATTCAATGTAGGTAAATCCGGCGAACTCGTCACCGGCAAGAGCGATAATTGCTTTACCCTCTCTCATTTTTTGTGCTACGTAGTCATGGGAGCGGCTGGCAATACCAGTACCCCTTACTTTTGCAGCTGCTTCAATGGTAGCCAGAATTGTATCCACATATACTACATGGCTATCATCAGCTACCATAACATCAATGTCCAATTCTTCTTTCATTTAAACTTACTTTGTTCGTTAGGAGTTATTACTCCTTTCAGTCGTTAGTAGTTATCACTCATTCCGTTCGTTAGTCGTTAGCTCGCTTTGCTTGCAGTAGTTAAGTAGTATATTTTCTTATCTTTTCTCCTTGACCACTATTTTATAAATTTCTCCAATGCCTTTGCCACCTGTTCCCGTGTGTATCCTTCGCGTGGGATGATAAGGATTGTATCGTCGCCTGCAATAGTTCCCAGAATTTCTTCCGGTGCATGTGTATCAATATCCGATGCGATCCCCATCGCATATCCGGGACGGGTTTTTACTACTGCCAGATTGCCTGAAAATTCGATGTCCGGATGGGTAAATATATCTGTATATCCATTTCCGGTACCGTTAATCTGTCCGGGTAAACGGTATACATATTTATCCTCTCCATCCGGAATCTTTACCACTTTCAGGTGTTTCAGATCCCTGGACAGAGTAGCCTGTGTTATGGAAAAACCCTTTTTTATCAGATAGTTGAGTAGTTCTTCCTGATTGCCGACTTTTTTTGTTTCGATAATCCGGCAAATTACATCCAAACGTTCATTTCGTACACTCATGTTGTATATTTATGCAAAATGGAGCGCAAATATAAGGGAAAATATTGAATAAATATACATATTGATTGATAATATTATTCTTTGTCCTGTTTTTTATTCATTTTTTATTTTACGCACAGGCAGAACTTTGGGTGCTACACAGGCAGAACTTTTTGTTTACACAGGCACACCATTCCGGCTACACAAGCACAACTTTTTACTTACACAGGCATAATGTTTAGGCTATATAAGCACAATATCGCATGCTATATAGGCACAACATAGGACTCTACACTGGCACAACCCTGAAAAGTTAAGCCTTTTAATGTGTATGGAGGTGCCTGCCGGTAAGTAAGGTTCTGCCTATCGAAAATGAATAAATATACAATAAAGACTAAAAATAATCGTTTGTAATGTAGGAAAGATCAAAATCCGTACTGTATTTGTTATACGGTATATAAAGAAGAAAAGTATTTTTGTAACGAGAATAAGTGAATAGAGTAAAATGAAAAAAGTTACAGTTTATTTAATAGGTATGCTTCTTATCCTAAGCGGATGTGGAAGTGTACCCCTGACGGGACGTAGACAGGTGTTATTGGTATCAGACCAGGAGGTTCTTTCTGCCAGCCTTACCCAATATAATGATTATATTAAAACGGCAAAAGTCTCTCATAATACGACTGCTGTAGACCAGGTGACCCGTGTGGGAAAACGGATCGCGGCAGCTACTGAAGCCTATATGAAGGCCAATGGTCTGGCGGATGAAGTGAAAAACTTCTCGTGGGAGTTTAATGTAGTAGATGATCCGCAGGAAACGCGTTTTGTATGCCGGGTGGAAAGATTGTAGTATATACAGGGTTATTAAACCTGGTCTCTTCGGATGATGAATTGGCAGTCGTAATGGGGCACGAGGTTGCACACGCGGTAGCTAAGCATGCGAATGAACGGATGAGTCAGCAGGTGCTGTCAGAAGTAGGTGGTTCATTGCTGGGTGCTGCGGTTAGTGGTAGTTCCACTGCCGTACAGGCTGTGGCCGGCACGGTATATGGACTGGGTTCGCAATATGGTGTGATGCTGCCTTATTCCCGCAAACATGAACTGGAAGCCGATCATTTGGGGCTGATCTTTATGGCAATGGCCGGATATAATCCGGATGCGGCGGTTACTTTCTGGCAAAAAATGGCGGCACAGGGCAGTAAGACTCCTGAATTAATGAGTACTCACCCCAGTGATGCCAACCGTATCAAAGAAATCCAGCGATTGCTGCCGGAAGCCCGGCAATATATGCCTAAACAGTAATTCCCATTTTATTCATTAGGAAGCAGGCGTTCATATTTTGTGCAATGCCCTGTTGAAGGGTATAAGAAAATGTGAGTTCATCATCCGTGATGTCCGCTTCAAAACGGTAGTTCCTTATATGATCCGGGAATTCATCCTGCAATGTGCCTAATACCAGATCGTGCGTAGCGATAATACCGCAGGTATTGTAGGATATTAATTGTTTGACCAGTGCAAGGGAGCCTTTTTGTTTATCGACGGAATTGGTTCCCTTTAATATCTCGTCCAGAATAATAAATAGTTGCTCGCCTTTACGTAAGCGGTCAATGATCATTTTCAGCCGTTTTAATTCAGCGAAGAAATACGATTCATTGCTTACCAGCGAATCGGAAGTCCGGAGGCTGGTAACCAGCGATGCCGGATACACTGTTAACTGCTGTGCACATACAGGTGATCCGATAGAAGCCAACAGGAAGTTTATGCCAACCGTGCGCAAATAGGTACTTTTACCAGCCATATTTGCCCCTGTTACGATCATAAACCAGGGTGTTTTCCGGATATCAATATCGTTGGTGATGCAGATATTCCTGTTTATAAGCGGATGTCCCAGACCTTTCCCTTCCATATTGAAATAGTCGGCGGCAATGGTTGGGTAAATGTAAGAAGGGTGGTTAAATGCAAAACCCGCCAGTGAACTTAATGCATCGAACTGTGCCAACGATTCAAACCACCGGACGGAATCTTTTGCGAAGGTAATCTGCCATTTTTCGAGCGCCAGGGCTGTACGCATATCCCGTAAAGTAAAAATATTCATAATGATTCCTGCCAGGCTACCCCGTTGGTCTAACGCACCAATATGACGGGATAGTTTATGAATGGCTTTGGAGGCTGTTTTGCCGTCCGGACTGATAAAACTATGACTGATTTCAGTCAATAGGGGAGATTTGAATTCGTCTCCTTCAATAGCGCGAATCAGTTGAGCATAGGTTTTATAGATCGATTCCATTTTATTGACCTTACCGTGCAGGCTGTTTATCTGTTTGATCCGTGCATAGGCTGTATACAGGCTGACGAAGAAAAAGATCAGTAACACGCCATAAGGAATAATATTCAATACATAAAGGGTAAAGAAAAGTGCCCAGACAACCGGAATGAACCAAACCATTATTTTCCAGAAACTACTGTTTACGAAATAGGTTGTGGGTTCATTTAATAAACTATCTGCTTCGTTGTCGCTTTTCTTTCCGGCGGCTATTTTACCACATACATAAAAATGCTGGCGCAGACGGGTAAGAGAGGATAATTCCCGGATTGCTTCCTGCCGTTCCAGAATGCTCTCCTTATCATGAAGCGGATTCAGAAACCAGTCTGCCAGTAGCTCTTTTCCTTTGAATGTAACGGTGCGGTTAACCGATTGGAAAAAAGACCGCTCACCAAACAGGTCAAGATCCAGGCTAAACGAATGTTCGCTGTTTATTTTTTCGGGAGCACCATCAAACGCAGAGAAATCATAATCCAGGCCGTTTTAATTCGTTTTGGCATAATTGAATTAATAATTCCGCATAATTTCTGCGGTGTGCCAAAAATGAGTGATACATCATTAAGGCAACAAATGGGATAATGAACAGTAACACAACTCCGGATATAATTTTCCAGTCGAACTCCCTGAACAACCAGATCGCGGCCACCATACCTGCTACTAATAACAGGCGGACAGATCCCATCAGGTGAATTTTCTTTTTCAAATCAGAAACTCTCCGTGAATAGGCTTCTATATTTGTTTGATAATACTCGTATATCTTTTCCATATATACAAAGATACGTAAAATGAACTTAACGGCACATAATCTGTTTTTTAATTAATAACGGCTTATGTATTATGCAAACAAATAAAATCACTATTTGCAGAAAACTTGTTTTTCTACTGGGTATATGTTTTATTCGTGTATTCGTTTCGCACGGACAGTTGCTGGGCGATGAACGAAAGATCAGTAATCCGGATAGTATCCGGAGGGACTGGGATTCGCGTCCCTATTTCAGTTTGTTTAAAGATAACTATTTTATAGGTGGCACAACACTGGGGCATAAACCTACTTCCCTGAATTCGGATGTGAAGTTCCAGATCAGTATTTCGCAGCGTTTAACGCGCAGCCATCTGCCGTTTGACTCCTATCTGTTTGTGCAGTTTACCCAAAAAACGTTCTGGAATGTATTTCAGAAATCGTTGCCTATGCGGGATATTAATTTTAATCCGGGTATTGGATTGGGGCGTATTATTATCAGTAATAACCGTTATATAGGGAAAGGATATGTAATGCTGGAACATGAATCCAATGGTAAGGATAGTATAGACTCGCGGAGCTGGAACCGTTTTACGGGTGCTGTATCTCTGATGCTGACACAAAATATTGATGCCCAGGTAAAAGCGTGGATACCAATTATTGACGGAGAAAATAATAAAGATATTCTGCAATATTGTGGTGTTGTGCAGTTTGCCGGCAATTACCGGACGAATAACCATCGTTTCAATATCGGGTTGATTTTAACCAAACGGGGAAAATGGGATTTGAGTTTTAATACCCAGCTTGAATTAAGCTATAAATTCAATAACCGGGAGAACCAGTATCTTTTCCTGCAATATTATAATGGATATGGCGAAAGTTTATTGGAATACACCCAGTTCCGGAGCCGTATCCGTCTTGGCTTTGTAATTAAGCCGCAGGATTTCAGTTTTTACTGATATAAAAAACAGAGGCCTCTCCTCACGGAGAAGCCATCTGTAACCATATTGAATAATACTTAATAATAGTATCTCAGTAAGTATTTTATTTCAATTTAATAACCGGTGAATAAATAGCATGATCTTTTCCTTCAGGAAATACAGCGACACGGCCATAAAGTATGGATGCTGCTTTTGCTTCATCATTTAGTTCCATGGAATACGATACTGTTCCTGTTTGTAAATTAGTTGTAAAATCTTCACGTTGAACCCGGTATTCATCATCTACAAATGCTGTGGAACCTACCAGTAAAAGAATACGGTTCATAGGCACATCTGTAATCTGTTCAACTTTGAAAGCCGCTGTCATCTGATTACCGGTAAGTTTAATATCGGCATCTGATATTGTGAAGAAAGGTATCACTTCGTAATTGATCTGTGTATCACCTTTTACTATGATTTCTACAGAATCATCTGCATTTTCCCACGGACCGCAATTGTCACGGGTTGTTAACCGGTATACTCCATCAAACATCAGGGCAGAGAATGAACCATCCTGGCCGACAAATACTTCTAAAGGAGTATTATATTCATATCCGTCCTGGTAAAGATTCAGCCGTACTCTCTCTCCATTGTCTCTCGTTCCTTTCACACAGATAGGTTTACCGTTATAAGTAACATATCCGTATATACGCGCTGAAGGTTCATCATAATTATCTTTTCCACAACCGGTAATAATTACCAGTAGTAGAAAGATAGAACATATTGATTTTATAGTAGTTTTCATATGCATACTATTAAATTAAATTATTGTTGATATCTGTTTGGCTCCAATTTTGGATTTTTATTCAACCACTCATTATCCATCTCTGCGTAATAGTTACGTTTCTCAAATTTTAAGTTGTTAGGATAAATGAAATCCATCTTTACTTCTTCGAAAAACCATTTCCCATTATTCGGATCTCCGGGTTGATTTACTTTATACGCATACAGACCGCGGCGTTGACCTGTCGGTGCTTCCGGATTCCAGACTTTATCCGCAATCCGCCAGCGTTTTAAATCCCAATAGCGGTGATCTTCAAAAGCAAGTTCTACCCGTCTTTCGTGGATCAGATTATCCATTGTAACTGTAGCGAGAGGTTGTACACCTGCCCGTTCGCGTACCGGATTGATATATTGTGCTGCTTTTCCGTTGCTCAGTTCCAGACTGGCTTCCGCTGCGATCAGATAGGCCTCTGCCAAACGGAAGCGTACAGCAAATACTTCTGATCCCATCATTGCGGCAGCCGATGAAGTTTCATCCAGATATTTACGCATACTAAATCCGGATTTATTAAATAATCGTTCACTATTCTGAATCGGTCCGTTCAAAGATGTAGCCATACTTCCTTCCCCGGGTAAGGAATATTCCACATCCCATTTACCCTCACTGTTTCTGTAAAGTAATCCTGCCTGATAACTGATTTCAGTATTCGCAAAGACAGAGCCATTGACAAGAACAGTACCTTTCAAACGGTAATCACGCCCTTCAAAAGGTCCGTCAGGTGTATCATAGAAAACCGGATTTTCCCTTGTTCCTATATTAAACGGATGCTTTTGGCCGGGTGTAGAAGTCGTTAATGGTTCGAATTCTTCTACAAGATTCAGCAATACAGATAAATTACCGGCACTATTTTCACGTTTCAATATAAAAGGGATATTATCTCTTGTGAAACCGTGTGTTTGTCCCGGATATTTGTAATCCCGTGCCCAGATAACCTCATCATTTTCCTGCTTAATAGTAACAGCTTCATAGAAATTTGTAGACTTGTTTTCTTTTTTATCCTGCAGTTTATACGGACTGTACAGAATCACTGAATCCGCAGCAGCCAGTGCAATTTTATAATAGTTGTCTGCTTTTTCAGAAGGAATACCTACAGCACCGCTGGCTAATGTAATATCATTATATTCAGCCGTTGTATATTTTGCTAAGGATGCTGCATACAAAGCTGCGCGTGCTTCCAGCATTTTGGCAGCCCATTTATTGACACGACCTGCATTGATCGTTTTATCTCCCGGTAAATCTTTAGCGGCTTCGTTACACTCTTTTATGATATAGTCATACGTCGCAGCTTCTGTAGCACGTGGTATCTGCATCGTTGTAATATCCATTCCCGGAGTATATTCAAATAAGTTGTCATCCACTAAAGGTACACCACCCAGCGAACGGGCTGAACAGAAATAAAACCAGGCACGGATTACACGTACTTCTGCAAAATAAGGAGCTTTTTCTTCCTCTGTTAAAGCGGTAGAGGCTTTCAGATAATAAATAAATTCATTGATTTCATGTACCAGTTTATATCCATTGCGGCCATCCTTATCATCATATACACGCCACCAGTTACGGTCCATATTTGAAATATTGTTATTGCCTTGTCCTACAGCTTCGTCCAGTCTGTCATATTCTCCCTGAGCTTCCGGATGCTGTCCCCAGCTTATACGGCCATAAAAATTAGCAAGTACAGATTTAATCAGAGCCGGATCGCTATAAACATCTTCAGGGGGTAGAATTTGTTCCGATTCCCGTTCCAAAAAATCATTACAGCTACTGAAAGAGATAGCAATAGCAGAAAGTAAGATTAATATATAATTTCTTTTCATGATTTATTAAAACTTAAGGTTGATACCAACATTAATAACACGCATTGTAGGGTGTCCCAAACCGTTTGTCTTCTCCTGTTCGGGGTCGGTACCCTCTACATTAGTGATTGCAAACAGGTTAGAGCCGGCAAGATAAATGCGTAAATTTTCGATATTTACTTTTCTTACCATGTGTTTGGGGAATGTATAGCCGAATTCCAGGTTGCTGAGTTTCAGGTAACGTACATTTTTCTTCCAAAAAGTACTGTTCCAGAACGTACCATCATGTTCCCTGTCACGGATAGCCATCGGATATTTCCCCGGAATGATTTCGCTATAGGCATCCCAGATATCCGATAGTCTCCAGCTATCTTCAAGTAGCCACTGCGGGCTGTTTCCATTATTCTGGAAGGCGCGGGATTGTTCCCATTCCATACGATAGGTTGACATGAATGAACCGCTAAAATCCATAGCCAGGTCAAATCCTTTCCATGCGGCAGCCAGGTTGATACCGTAGTTGAATACAGGAGTTGCATCCTGCCGGAAGCCGATAGGTCGTTCGTCCAGTTCATTAATTACTCCATCTCCATTGACATCCCGGTAGATAATATCACCCGGTACGGATGTAGTATTTCCCCGGCGGTCGTTATCGATCGGGTGGTTGGCAATTTCTTCCCAACTTTGGAACTGTCCGATTGCCTCGAGTCCCCAGTTCAGATATCCATAGCGACGGGTAATACTGTGTCTATATTTATCCCACGAGTTTGCCCGGCGATCATCGTAACGGTCCCAATCATAAAAGCGGGCATAGGTAGCATTCACACCAATACTATAGTTTACCTCTTTTACCCTGTCAGCCCAGCGGATCATACCGTCCCAACCCATCGTCCTATCCGAGTTCAAATTTTCTTTCGGCAAGTCAAATCCTGCTTCAACCGGAATAGCTACATCATACCGGCCTTCGGGTAATCCCCGCTGTTCCCGGAGAAAGAAGTCGGCCTGACCTGTTAAGCGGTTATCTAAAAATGCCATATCGATACCAATATCCAGGATACGGGCTTTGATCCAGGAAATTGTTGTTACCGGTATACCACGGGATTTGGCTCCTACTACAAATTCTCCATCAATTACACCATTTCCGACTTCTCTATCCGGGTCATTACCGTACCTATAATAGTCATATCCCTGTAGATATCCAAACGCCTTATAATCTCCTCCCAAATCGTCATTACCTACCAAACCATATGATCCACGGATTTTCAGATCACTGAAAATATTGTTGATACTATTTTCTTTCCAGAATGCTTCTTCTGATATTCTCCATCCTACAGATGCAGAGGGGAAGAATCCCCAACGGTGATTGGGTGGAAATTTCCAGGAACCATCATATCTTGCAGAAAATTCAATGAGGTATTTGCTTGCATAATCGTAATTGAAGCGTCCAAACCATCCCAGACGAGCTTCTGTATTGTTACCTACATCTTTATAATCATCGAAGTCATTTCTGTAGATTAAGCTCAATTCCTGAGAAGTGGGTCTGGCAAGAATCCAGTCGCTTGGCCGGTCGCGTTTAATGGATTCAAGACCCACTATACCATTGAATGAATGAGAACCAAACTTTTTGTCATAGGCTAACTGGATATTAGACGTAATTTCCTCAACATGTTCATGCGTACGTTCCCGGTAAGGTGTCTCGTGTGCCCAGGTACCAATATATTCGCCATTATCCTTGTCATAATCGTATACTTTAAACACATACTCATGGTTATTCTGTACTTTATTAGCATAATAATAACTAACGAGCGCTTTTGCTTTGAGTCCATCTATGATATCGTATTCTGCATTTGCACTGAGCTGGATTACACGCCAGGTTTCTTTCCATTTTCCGGATACCTCGTAATTTAATGTGGCGAAATTAGTAGAAGTATCATCTAAAC
>JAJQAZ010000010.1 GCA_021203545.1 Tannerellaceae bacterium
CTCTTTATAGTTATTACATTTATTAAAAAGAAACTCCTGTTTTAATATCCCATTGATTCTTTCCGCCAGGACATATTTTGATTACTTTGAAGTCCGGGATAGATAGTATTCAGCATATAGATAACACAGGTTGATCTGTGCAAATCCATGTTAGGCGTAGCGCCCTCGCTACGTCTGTAGTAAAATGAGGCTCCAGCCTCACATGAGCCAGGAGGCTCATTTCTTTTTAAAGACGTAGCGAGGACGCTACGCCTAACATGGGATACTACTTTTGACGCACTCTCCTTTAATTATATCGTAAAAATATAGGGTACATTTTTCCAGTTTGTATCTTCCTGGTCTTGCTCATTATTCATGTCGTATTCACGATCTTCCAGCGTCTCACCGGTTTGCATATCGATGGATCTTACCCTTATTTTCATGCCATAATCATCTTCATCTTTTTTGTCCATCCTGTTATGCACCCTCCATACATTCCGGCCGTCATTATATGTCCTGTGGAAAATAAGCGTGTTTTGATGTAGTGTAATGACCTGATTGAAGTAGGTTTGCTCAATTTCGGAGTTGATTTTATAAATCACATCAAATAGTGTAAATTGAGGTGTTGGATAATGTTCAATAGTATCCGTAACTTCTCCATCTTTATACAGGGTACTCATGCCAATGCGGTCTTGTGTCCTGTGGGGGAAATGAACCTCATTTACATATAAATAGGATACTTCGGTAAGATTTCCTTTTTTATCATATACACAAATTTTATAAAAAAGGTTTGACAAATAACATTGAGCGTGTGCAAAACCACCATTGAAATAATATTTTACATGATGGATCGAATCTGTTGAATACTGGATTTTTTGATATTCCCCATTCCTTGTGCGTTTTTTGAATTCCTTTACATCAAAAGTAAGGGGTGCCTCCAATTGCGTCGTTTGATACCAATTCTCATCGATATGTTTTTTGTTATATACAAAACGAGCCGGTTCCTCAAAGAAATAATTCGAGTTTGTTTTGGATAAACCATTACACGAGCATATGACCACCGGTAACATGGCCAATAAAAAACTAATTTTCATTGTTTAAATATTATTGATAAAATAACTACTTTGCAAAAGTACTCTAATTTGTTATTTTATGCAAAATATTGTTTAATAGTTGACGGGTAACAGAAAGAGGCTGAATCCTTTTATGAAATTCAGCCTCCTTAAAGTTTTATAAAAAGTTTCTTTTATTTAATATATTCCGGTGTATATACTTTCACAAAAGCCATATTGGCTACAGTTCTATCGTTGCTTTCAGTAATCAGTAATTTGATATACCGGGCGGTTTGATTATCAAACGCTGCTTCGTGGAAAGGTGCGTTGTCCGGACTTGCTAATGGATTCGGAGTTCCCCTGTCTATCTCTGTCACTTTGGTGAAATTCTCTCCATCGGTACTCACATGGATTTCCGTAGTCTTTGTTTGTGCATAATAGTTTTTGTCATGCTGACGCCAGCCTAAGGCTACTTTGTTGATTACTTTCTCTTCCAGTATATCTATAAGTATCCAATGAGGTAATTCACTCGGAGTACTGTAGGCACTATGCCAATAAGTAGTTTGGTCATCCTCATCAAATATGCTCATCACTCCACCACCGTCGTCTTTTTCTTCGTCCGAGCAAGTGGCTTCCCATCCTTTGTTATCCAATTTAAAATAGTTGGCTAATGCTCCCTGCTGAATCAGTTCAACCTGGGTTTCATAATATCCCCCTTTTAGATGTACAGTAGCAAAGCGCATACTTTCCGGGTTTTCGGTAAGTATTACTTCCAGGGCATCTCCTGTAAAATTAATTTTACACCAGTCAATTGCTTCCGCATCTTTAATGGTAGCAGTAACCCCTTCAATATCACATTTTACCGGCAGGGAGTGTGTTCCGGCCTCTTTTTCAAACAGGATTTCATACTCTTCGAATACAATCGAGCCGATATAGGGGAAATCCTGTTCTTTACATCCTATAAGTGTAAGGAATATTAATCCTGTAAAAAATATCTTTTTCATTTCGTCAATTCTTTTAAAGTTATTACTTATGGATTTTGTTCTAACGGAATAGGATACGCATCCAGTTCCCTTTGTGGAATATATTCCACTACAGCAGGGTCTGTGTACGGAACTTCCAGGCGTACAGTATTAGAAGCACCTAATAAATGTGTACCCGGGTAACGGCGGTTCAGGGTACCTCTTGTGCGGTAGATATCCATCCGGCGTTGGGCTTCATAAGCCAACTCCAGGCGGCGTTCTTCCAGTACCAGGTCCAATACCGTTTTATCAGTCGGCATGTTACTACTGTTCCATTCCGGGATTCCGGCCCGGCTCCTGATCTGATTTATGTCACTTAAGGCACCGGATTCGTCTTTCAAATGATAACGTGCTTCAGCCCGGTTCAGGTACATTTCAGCCAGACGTGAAATTACGGGCGACCATAAATGGCCCTGGCCTTCCTGTATGGAACATTTATAGATATAGTAACGTGGGAAATCATCCCTTGCGTTTATTTGCTCTTCTACACGGCCACGGGTTTTACCTCCGTTTTTAAACGTAAGATAGGCTGCAGTTCCTCCGTTATAGGGTTCAAACTGTACCACCGGATTGGTATAATTATCCTGGTCGGCAGCAACTACACGGTAAGTACCGTCTTCCAGTAACTCTACAGGCTGTTTCCTGTAAACATAGGTCTCAATATCATCTCCTGCTACTTCTTCAGTGTAAATAAACCAATAGGTTCCATCGTTTTTAGATTGTTTCCTGATAAAATTATTCCGCACATCTTCCGGATGCAGTTCCAGTAATTTCAGGTAGGAATCCGATGCATACATCTCCCCCCCCCATCCGTCGCCATCAATAATAGCATACATACTGCCGATCATATAATAACGGTGGGCACTGGGATAGTCTACATCTTTGGTATAGCGTACCGCGAAAATGGTTTCAGTAGTCTCTTCCGGTACAAATGTATTGTAATTACTGAACCGGTCTCTTGATTCCAGCGAGAAACGTCCCGAATTGATTACATTTTCAGCATATTTTGCTGCGTTTTTCCAATCTTCCATATACAGGTATACACGGGATAATAAAGCTTCTGCCGCTTCTTTGGTGGCATAACAACTGTTTTTGGGTTGTAAACCTGTATGTTCCAGATCCATCAGTTCAATCGCTTTTTCCAGATCCTTAACAAGCCGTTCGTAGATTTCCTTTACCGTAGATCTGGAAGGATATTCATCAGGATTTGAAGTTAGTTTTAAAGGAATACCGGAATTGGGCCTTGTGGGATTATTTACATAGGGAGTACCAAAAATATTACATAAATAGAGATAATGTAACGCCCGTAAATAATAGTTTTCTCCAATCACACGGTCAATTTCTGGACTTATTCCTTCCGTTCCTAACTCAATCGCTTTATTAATATTGATAATGGTCTTATAAGCGTGCATCCACAAATCGCCTACGCGGGAGTTTTGGGAAATACGCTGGTAGTTATAAATATTCATCAGCGCGTCTATGGTACTTCCACTTAAAGAAATATTGTCTCCCCATATTCCCCGAAGTAGTGATACGTACGCATCAACCCGTTATTTTCTTTCATATAGCTGTAAGAACCCAGCGTAATAGCTCCCAGCTCGGAGGGCTCCAGTTGGTCTACATCTTTTGATTTAAAGGGCATGGTATCCAGATTACAGGAAGCCAGTAAGGAGATAAAGATATCTGCTGTAAATACTATTTTATATATGGTTTTCATACTAAATCTTTTTTCTTTGAATTAATATTTAATTAAAAGCTAAAGTTTAACCCGAATGATACACGCCGTGGTGTAGGGTAACCTGTTGCTTCCGCAACTCCACTGTTACTATCGCCGGATGCAATTTCTACATCAGGACCCGAAAAGGGAGTCAGTATAAATAAATTTTCAGCACTTACATATACACTGGCAGAACCCAACTTTATTTTATTCAATAGTTTGGAAGGGATTGTATACGAAAGGCTCAGAGATTGCATTTTGAAGAAATCGCCTTTTTCCAGGTAACGCGACGATTCTACATTTGCCTTATTATTCCCTCCGTGGATTACCTGTGGGTGCGAAGCAATATCCCCCGGTTTTTCCCAGCGAACCCAACCTTTATGCAGTCTCATGGTATTGAACTGAATTTCAGTGCCATCGCTATCATATGCCTCACGTCCGGAATGGTAAACATAGTGGCCGGTAGCAAAAGCAAAAGAGGCTCCTAATGTAAAATCACGATAGGAGAGGTTGGTTAAAATACCGCCGGTTACTTTAGGACTACCTGTGCCGAGCATCACCCGGGTCGCATCCGCTTCACTTTTGGTTACACTCTTATTACCATCCTCGTCTACTTTAAACCACAATGGTTCACCGGTTGCGGCATCTACACCGGCCCACTCTTTTAAGTACCAGGTATCCATATCATACCCTACTTCCCGGCGTTTTTTACCCTGAATCTGTGGTGCGTTGTCATTATATAACTCCTTTATCCGGTTTTTATTATACCCGATATTAAAGTCTATAGTCCAGAACCAGTCTTTTGTTTTAATTATTTCAGGTGAAATAGTAAATTCCACCCCGGTATTTTTCACGGCTCCAACATTGCGGTATTGGCTCTGGTATCCGGTCAGTGTAGAAAGATCTACTACATACAACAGATCCGAAGTATTTTTGATATAATATTCAGCTGTAATATTTAACCTGTCAAAAAGCCGGGCATCTACCGCAAAATTGGTGGTATAACATTTTTCCCAGGTCAGATCCCTGTTGGCCAACTGACTGGGGAAAGCCGCAGCCTGCTCATTATAATTATATGACAATCTATAGAGTCCCATATGGGCATACATCGCATTGGGAGCGTTTCCAACAGAACCATAACCCACCCGCAGTTTGAGCTGGTTGACAAAATCCACTGATTTCATAAACGCTTCGTTATGCATATTCCAGCCTCCGCCGATCGTGAAGAAGTTACCAAATTTGTTATTTCGTCCGAACTTAGAGGAACCATCCCGCCGGAACGAGAATTGCAGCATGTACCGGTTATCGTAGGTATAATTGGTATTAAAATAGTAAGCCATTGTTTTAGACATATACTTATTACTGGTTGCCGTTACCGGAGCGGCTGATACATTTACTGTTTCACCACCCGGAGGGATACCTCTACCACCCGCTGCGTTGCTGTGGAAATAAAAGTCACTATATTCAAATCCCAGGAAAGCACTTACATCATGCAAATTGTTGAAAGAGTGATTAAAGCGCAATAACTGGTTGGCATATTTATTATTTGTATATTGTGTTCCATCTTCCACATAACCTTTGCGGGATTGTCCGGAGATAGAATTGGGGTCTACATACTGCTCTGTCTGGTGATATCTAAAACCGATATTATTGGTCGATTCAAATACCAGGTACTCTGTAATCCGGTATTCAAGCCCGAAGTTTCCGTCTATACCGAACTGTCTTCCGCGTGCCCAGTTGAATTGATTATCATACAGGAAATTATTACCATCACAGCCAAACCAGAGATCTTTTGGATTGGACGAGGTATCGAAATCAGTACCCTCTTTACCTGTTTTTATGATACCATTGGAGTTATAAGGGGTATCCCAGGGCAGATAAGTGTTGGACGAGTAGATACTATATTCCTGCGAATCATCCTCCCAGTAATTACCGCTGATTCTTGTTTTCAGTGTAAGCCGGTCATTTACTTTATGATCCACATTACTTCTTACGGTGAAGCGTTGGTAATCATATCCTTTTACCGTTCCTTCTTCACTATAGTAATCTGCCGAAAGGAAAGCCCGGGTTTTCTCATTTCCCATCGTATAGGAAATAGTATAGTTTTGAGAAAGGGCGTTTTGAGTTACAAAATCAAACCAGTCCGTATCATTTTCCATCAATTCGGGACGGAACCATGAAAGGGCGGCACCCTCTACTCCCCGGTTTTTGAATGCGGCATCGGTATAATCATATAATTCTTTCGAATTCATCATTTTTAAGTTACCCCTTTGTAAAGTGGCAATCCCTAATTTAGCATCTACCCGGATAGTATTGGTTCCCATTTTACCGCTTTTCGTAGTTACCAGGATCACCCCGTTGGTAGCTCTTGATCCGTAGAGGGCTGTTGCAGACGCATCTTTCAGGATAGAGATGCTTTCAATATCATTGGGGTTTAGCTGGGAGGTTAATCCACCTACTACTCCGTCAATTACCCATAGCGGATCGTTTGATTCACTATCCATCATGGAACCTTTGCCACGGATACGGATTTTAGTAGCCTGACCCGGTTTTCCGGATGTTCCGCTTACCGATACTCCGGCCACTTTACCCTGCAGCATGGATGCTACGTTGGGGGCTGTTACATTTTTAAGGTCATCTCCTTTTACGATCGCTATTGAACCGGTTACAGAACTTTTCTTTTGTGTACCGTAAGCTACTACGATAACATCATCCAGTTCTGTTGTCGCAGCCCGCAGGATCACGTTGATCACCTGGTTTCCGTTTACAGGTTTCTCTTCCGTCTCAAATCCTATATAAGAAAAGACAAGTACTCCGTTGGGATTTTGTAACTGTATAGTGTAATTCCCGTCCAGATCGGTCAACGATCCGTTACTTGTTCCCTTTTCATATACGGTAACACTGATCAGGGGTTCTCCCGTGGAGTCCTGAACATTTCCTTTCACCACAAGGTTTCCCTGTTGAGGGGTAGTTAATCCTACCAGGGGTTCATACTGTTTGTTATTTTCCGGATAACTTCCGGCTGCCCGGATCTGGTTTACATACAAAGCCTGTATGCCGATACTTATAAAAAGTAGTAGCATACTTCTTTTTAGTAAACCGAAACAATTTTTGTTTTGACAACGTAGTACATTTATAACGCTGACAATTCTGACGTTTGTTTTCATAAAAGTTTTATTGATTAATAAATTGAGTTGATAGATTCAGACAATAACCTGTCATGAGGGGGTGAAATAATGAGCTAATAGCGTTTATAGTGTTCAATCTACATAGGCATTTTAAGTTTAAAAGTTATTTGCGTTCCTGTTTCAAATACAAAATTATGTGAAATAAATAAATGTTTATTCAAAGTTGAATATGTTATAGGGCAGGATTTAGGGTTTTGGAATAGTTATTAAACATGTAACGTAAGAACCCCAACATTACTGCAGGGCTGTTAAATTCTCCTGTATGGTTTGTATGAAGTCCTGCAAGGACGGTATATCCCAGCCCAGTACGAAGTGCTGGGTTGATGGATAGAAAAAGAATTTTAGTGCTGTAGGCACGACAGAATAAAATAGCGACATACGGGTAGCTCTTTAATTGTGTCGTCCATGCTGGTCAAAGGGGATTTGTAATCCCCGCCTGCTGAGTATAAGGAATCGTAGATCGGCCTTAAGCCAATTATAATCCATTTTTTTATATACCTGATTTTCATTTTAATGGACGTTTGTTTTTCGGATCACAGATCCTAATACTCGTTTGTCGGGGATTACAAATCCCCTCCGACTAAAAAGAACCCCAGCATTACCGGAGCCTGAGATACTAAACAATAAACTTCGCGATGACCTGGATAAAGATGATCAGGAATACCATAGCGATTGGGTAAACGGTTGCATACGCAACACTGGGAGCATTACTGTCGGACATCGAGTCGGCAGCGGCCAGGCCCGGTGTACTGGTCATGCCTCCGGCAATGGTACCTAACAGATCCAGGATATTTATTTTAAATATGTAGTATCCGAAAACAAGCGCAAATATCATCGGAACAACTGTAATTGCCAAACCAACGGCAAACAGTGTAATACCACTATCTACAAACGTAGAGACCAGATTAACACCTGCTGATGTTCCTACTTCGGAAAGAAATAGCAGAAGCCCTAACTGGCGTAACAATTGGTTTGATGAAGCTGACATTGACCAGAGGATAGGCCCTGTTTTACCAATGGCACTTAATATCAAAGCTACTAATAAAACTCCTCCGGTAAGTCCGGGCGAGAATGTGAATGAATCGGAGAGGGAAATACTTAATTTACCAACTATAACTCCTAATACAATACCTGTCGCAATCGGGAAGAAGTCGGTATCAGAAAGTCTCTTTTCATCGTTACCGATAAACTGAGCCAGTTCTTTCATCGCCTCTTTTTCACCGGCTACCATTAACTTGTCACCAAATTTCAGTACCAGGTCCGGTTCCGGCGAGAGATCGATACCACTACGGCGTACACGGGTAACAGTACAGCCAAATGTACCCTGTAAATTTAAATGGGCGATCGATTTATTAATCAGGTTTTTATTCGTAAGCAATAAAGATTGTAACTCCTGTGTACTTGTCAGCGGTAAATCGCCTTCCGCCCGTTCACCCAACAGAAGGGTTAACTGGTCCAGCGCTTTGTTGTTTCCTACCGCTTTGATCATATCGCCTTCATGTAATACGGTATGAGCTGTTGGTATGGCTATATGGTCGTCGTGTTTGATACGCGAAACAACAGCTCCGGTCATAGCACGAACCTGTAATTCTGCCAGTGTTTTGTTAAACACTAAAGGATTCGTAATGCGGAAAGATGCTGTATTAAGTTCCGGATATTTACTTTTTCTTTTTTCTTCCAGTAGTTTAGCCTCTTTCACTAAATCCAACCGTAATACTTTAGGTAATAGTTTGATAAACAGGATTACACCAATCACTCCAAATGGGTAAGCAATACCGTATGCAATGGATGCCGATGACGATTTCGTACTATCTATCGCAACCGCTAAACCCGGTGTACTGGTAAGTGCACCGGCTATCAAACCAACGATACTTGGGGTATCTATTCCGAAGGCATATTTAAAGATAACTCCTGTCAGACAAGCGGAACCTACAATCAGTAACGTAATAGCAATTAATACTTTCCCTTTTGATTTAAAAGAATCAAAGAATCCGGGACCAGACTGTATTCCGATTGTGAAAATGAATAATACCAATCCGATATCCCCAATTGATTTGGGGATTACTACTCCGAAATGCCCGAACAGGAGAGCTATAAAGATAACGGCCGAAACATCAAGGGATAGTCCTTTAATTTTAATACGGCCTAACATAAATCCCAATGCGATGATCAGGAAAAGAGAAAAATAGGAAGATTGGAGCAGAGTCTCAAACATTTTTTGTCGGTTTATAGTGTTTTGTGAAAACGATTGCAAAAGTACGGTTTTTTTGTCCTTTAGACAATATGAAGGGGATATTTCTCTTACCTTTGTACCCGTAAATGGAAGAAATAAAACAGATCGACGTAAACCGGTATTTTATATATCTGGGATACAATGGCAAAAACTATTGTGGTTGGCAGGTTCAACCCAATGGAGTAAGTGTACAGCAAACGCTGGAAGAGGCACTGTTCACCCTTTTACGCCAGCCTGTTTCTGTTACCGGGGCAGGACGTACGGATGCGGGGGTGCATGCGCGAACCATGGTTGCCCATTTTGACTGGGCCGGGCCGTTGGATTCACTATCTTTGCTGGCGGAAAAGATGAACCGTGTGTTACCTAAAGATATTGCCGTTTACCGGATTGTTCCTGTACGGCCGGATGCACATGCCCGTTTTGATGCAACTTCCCGTACATATAAATATTATGTTACAACACAGAAAGATCCGTTTACGTATGATCTGACTTATAAGATACATGGCAGTCTGGATATAGAGGCAATGAACCGGGCTTGTCAGCTTCTTTTTGAGTATATAGATTTTACCAGTTTCAGTAAGTTGCATACGGATGTAAAAACAAATAATTGCCGGATTATGCATGCCTGCTGGACTCCGGAAGGAACAGGCTGGTGCTTTACAATTACTGCCGACCGCTTTTTACGCAATATGGTACGTGCAGTTGTAGGTACACTGCTGGATGTAGGCCGTGGAAAATTATCACAGGAGGGATTACGTCAGGTAATCGAAGCCAAAGACCGCTGCAAAGCCGGCACCTCCGTACCCGGACATGCCCTCTTCCTGACAGACGTAACATATCCGGAGGAGATATTTGTGATAAATAATAAATAAAATAAAAGTATTTGTTCCACCGTTCGGCGTAGCGTCTTCGCTACGTCGGTTAAAAAAGTGAGGCTCCAGCCTCACGTGAAGCAGGAGCTTCACAAATTCTTAGTGACGTAGCGAGGACGCTACGCCGAACAAGGAGAACAAGGAGAACAAGGAACTGGGTTGGTTCTTTTTAATATATTGTTATGTGGGTAGGATTAGCTTTTTTGTCGGCGTTTTTGCTGGGGTGTTATGATGTAAATAAGAAGGTTTCTTTGAATGGGAACGCGGTTATTCCGGTTCTCTTTTTTAATACGCTGATCAGTAGTCTGATCTTTGTACTTTTTATTTATCTTTCATTCTTTACCAACGTACTGGATGATACCATGTTTTATGTACCGAAAGTCTCTTTTGGAGAACATATCAGGGTTTTTATAAAAGCTGTGATCGTACTGGCATCCTGGCTGTTCGGCTATTTTGCGGTTAAGCATCTTCCCCTTACCATAACCGGCCCTATTAAGGCAACTCAACCTGTAATGACACTAATAGGAGCGTTATTGATCTTTGGTGAACGGTTGAATCTGTATCAATGGATAGGAGTGTTGTTTTCAATTGCCTCTTTTTATCTGCTTTCTACTTCTGGTAAAAAAGAAGGGATCAACTTTAAAAGCAATAAGTGGATACTTTTTATGATTTTATCGGTTATTACCGGTGCGGCAAGTGGATTGTACGATAAACATCTGATGAAAAGCCTGGACGTTATGACCGTGCAGGTATGGTTCAACGTATACCAGTGCTTTATTATGACTTTTATTCTCCTGTTGTTATGGTATCCGCGCCGCCATAACAGTACTCCCTTTCAATGGCATTGGAATATTATTTTTATCTCTGTTTTTCTGGTAATGGCGGATTGGATCTATTTCTATGCGCTTAGTTTCCTGGATTCTATGATCTCTGTTGTTTCCATGATCCGGCGCAGCAATGTGTTGGTGACTTTTGTCGCCGGAGCTATTTTCTTCCATGAAAAGAATCTGAAAAGTAAAGCACTTGATCTGTTACTGGTATTGATAGGAATGATTTTCCTGTATATCGGAACAAGGTAAGCCGGCTGTTTTTACAGGATTTTTAACCGCGGTAAAACAAACATTCATAGAAAACATATCCCAATGTACCGGAATATCGTTTAACTTTGGGACAACAATTCAGTATAATAAAGATAAAAAATGAAAAAATATATAGTAGTTGTATGCTTCTTTCTTTTAACTGTGGGTGCGAAAGCACAGGATATGAGCCGGTATTTTATAGATATACCCGACCGGTTGCTGCCGCAACTGGAAGCCGAGTGGCGGAAAGACCTGGTAGACCTTTATAAGGAAGGGAAAGAAGCCCGTTTGCAGAATCTGATAGGAGGCGAATCTTCTATAGAAAAACTTACAGATGATTATTTGCTGTTACGCTCTTCTTCCCGCGGAACGGTTGAAATGAAATTACTTCCATTGGTAAATAATACACATATTATCTGCATGATAACAACGGTTGACGGACCTGTTGCCGATAGCCGGATTGATTTTTTTACCACAGAGTGGACTCCTTTAGAGGCTTCCGGCCTGTATACTCCTGTAACCGGCGAATGGTTCCGCAAAGAAAACATTACACCGGATGAAGAAGGAGAGTATTATCTGAAAAGATTAGATATGGATTTGATCCGGTATACTTTATCTTCGGACAATCAGACGCTTACGGCACATTATACAACACCCTTATACTTAAGCCGTGAAGAACGTGAAAAAGTACTTCCTTACCTCAAAAACGAACCAAAAATTTATAGTTGGAATAAATCCTTGTTTAAATAGTATACGATAGAAAGTCTGTTATGAAAAGGATCATTTACCTGTATGTTTTTTTGTTTACCATTTTACATTCTTCCACAGCCCAATATGATCACCCTTTTTGGGTGAATGTGGTATATATTGGTAATAGTATTACACAGGGAGTGATTATGGATACTCCCCGTAAGAATGCGCCTCCGGTAAGAGCCAGTATGTATCTATACCAACAACCCAATGTAGGAGAGGTGAAGTTTTCAAACCAGGGAGTAAGTGGGAAAACAACTGTAGATTTCCTACCGGATACCGGTACGTTTTTCGAAAAAGTAAAAGTGGCGGCCGATTCACTTAGCCGGGACACATGGGCAACCCTTATTTTCTCTGTTATGTTAGGAACCAATGATAGTGCTATCCGTGGACCCCATGGAGCTCCGGTCTCTCCTGATAATTATTTTCTGAATATGAAAAAGATCATCAATGAACTACTTGATCTTTACCCGGAATGCCTGGTTGTATTGCACCGCCCTATCTGGTATAGCCCCAATACACATAATAACTCTCTCTATTTACAGGAGGGACTTGACCGCTTGCAGTCTTACTTTCCGCAAATAGATCAACTGGTGGATACTTATGCACAAACTCATCCGGAACGGGTATATGCCGGAGATAAAGAAGCCTTTGATTTTTTTAAAGAGAATCACAAAGAATACTTCTTCCCCGAGAATGGAAATTCCGGAACCTTTTATCTTCACCCCAACGCGGCCGGCGCGGCTAAATTGGGGCAATTCTGGGGCAAAGCCTTATATGATGTATTAATTAAGAAAAGTAATTCTCCATAAGCCGGTAATAAACTCATGCCGGTTTGTAATGTTATGCCACAATAAACATACAATTCCCATGAAAAAAAATAAGAACTAACTCTCCATATTTATTTTTTTATAACATTTCTGGTTTTTACTCTTTCTCTTATTTTACCGGGATGCAATAAAAGGGATAATAATTTAGAATATCAACTTCTGAACCGTTATAAAAATGAACCGTTAAAATATAAAGCGGCCAAATTTCTTCTTGATAATATGGGTATGTATTATTATTATGAAGGCGAACAATTGGAAAAGTATAAAATTTTATATGAATCATTAGCTTTATCTAAGCAAACACCCGTAGAAATTACAGATTCAATAAAAAAAATGTATGGAGCATTTAATCCGTCAGATTTATATAAAAAATATGATAAAAATACGTTAAGCGTTGATTTTCTATCTTATCATATTGATTGGGCTTTTAAAGTCTGGCAGGAACAACCCTGGGGAAAAAATATTTCTTTTGATGATTTTTGTGAATATATTTTGCCATACCGTATTGGTGATGAGCAACCTGAATATTGGAGAGAGTGTTTGTATGATCAATATAATCCTTTATTAGATGAATTCCGTAAATCCACTCATTCTGATGATCCTGTTGAAGCAGCCCGGGTTATCATTAAATATTTATGTGGCCAAATTTTTCTTTTACTACTCAAATACCTGCTTTGCCACGAGCCGGCGCAACTCTTACAACTACGTGGAAAGCCGGAACATGCCGTGAACTCACAGATTGTGTTGTATATATATGCAGAACCTTAGGTATACCGTGTGGGATTGACCAGATGATTATGGTAGGAAATGGAAATTCAGGTCATTTATGGAATTTCTTTTTAGATAAGAAACAACAAACGTATTATTGTGAATTCCCGGATCCGGAAATTCGTCTGCCGGAAGAATATAAAATAATGAAATGTAAGGTTCAACGTAATACATTTAGTATAAACAAAGAAATAGAAAAAGAATTGCGATCAAAAAACAAAAACCTTTATTTTTAGAATATCCTATCTTCATCGATGTAACAGCTATTTATAATCCGGAAGAGTGTTGTTCTGTTTCATTACCGGATAATGTATTATATAACGAAGTTAAAACCGGAACTCCTGTATATTTGTGCTTGTCAAGTCGTGACCAATGGGTTATAGTGGATTGGACGATCAAAAAAGGAAAAACTATCCGGTTTAAAGATATGGGAGGTACAGGTGTTTATAGAATAGCAACCCGGACTAATAATGGGAATGTAATGAATAGTGATCCTTTTTTAATCGCAGGTGATGGAGTTGTAAAATTCTTTGAACCGGAAGAACAATTAGAAGAGGTTATATTATTTGCAAAATATCATATTCTAAGAGGCTCTTTATCTATTCGTATGCGAGGAGGTGTGTTTGAAGGTGCAAACGAACCCGGTTTTCAAAGTCCGGATACATTGCATTTAGTTACTGAAATACCCATTCGTCTTACAAATACTGTATATACCAATCCTCCTTCCTCTTATAGATATGTGAGATATAAAGGCGGTACTAATAGTTTTTGTAATGTAGCAGAAGTAGGGTTTTTTACAGATATTAATGATTCAATTCCATTGAAAGGAAAAATAATAGGAACACCAGGAAGTAAAAATAATAACGGACGTAATGATTATACAAAAGTGTTCGATAATGACCCTTATACATCATTTGATTATAAAGAACGGGATGGGGGATGGAGCGGATTAGATTTGACCAAACCGCATACGATTAAAAAAATAGTATATACACCTAGCAACCGGGATAATTTTATACGTAAAGGTGACAAGTATGAATTATTTTATTTTAAAAATAATTGGGTATCATTAGGTACACAAATTGCAGTTTCAGACTCATTACTTTATTCCAATGTACCCAAAGGAGCCTTGTTATATTTACGGAATTGGACTCGTGGAAATGATGAACGAATCTTTTCCTATATAGATTCAAAGCAGTTTTTTTGGTAAAAAATCAACAGGCATAGGATGTATTACTCCATAAATTCCCTGATAGATAATCCGTTCAGGATTGTTCTGACATCATCGTCATTGTCATCATCATTATCCCCTGTCGATACGTTGGTTGCCGGATTGATAACTTTAGTGTCGTCTGTCAAAACAATCCGTAAATGATCGTCTTTATCAAGGGTATAAGTATCCTTTGTATATAAAAGTACTCTATGCTCTCCGGCTGTCATATAAAACATCAATTGTGCCTGTATCGGGAAACTGATATCTTTCATTTTATGATCGACAGTTACCTGTGCGGTTTCTCCTGATAAAAGGCTGGTGGCTACAGGAACTTTATCTCCAAATGAAATATACTCCAGTTTTACATGCTGTATGTTGTTAGTCACTTCTACAGTTCCTTCGTCTTTACAGCTTGCCAGTAAAAGAGTAGTTAGTCCAAACAATAAAGTGTATAATTTTTTCATTTTTCTGATTATTTAAGCGTATTACTGAATCTGTACTTCAAAATCTTCCATGCTGGCACTGATCTCTCCTTCCTTTACCTCGATTGTAGTATAGGCAAGCGGCAGATTGATTGTGTTGCTTTGTCCGGTTGTAGAGGTAAGGGTAAATGATTCTACCTTACAGGCGTATACTCCGGGAAGAAGAAAGAAATAGTTACTTACCAGTGTTGCGTATTCGCCTGCTGTTGTAATATCCTCCGGCCGCAGGTTTATATTTACAACCACCGGATAGGATACCTTTTCGGTAGTAACCCAGTAACCGTTTACCAACTCTTTGTTGCTTATCTGGTTGGTATTCAATTCAAAAGAACTGTTTGTCTGCCAGCTGTCATCGTTAATA
The DNA here is from genome assembly GCA_021203545.1 of Tannerellaceae bacterium. Classification (GTDB taxonomy): domain Bacteria; phylum Bacteroidota; class Bacteroidia; order Bacteroidales; family Tannerellaceae; genus UBA4116. Next base: position 15,547 of record JAJQAZ010000010.1, read on the forward strand.
CTGATCGTAATATTCGTCAGTTTATCCGTAACAATATATTTTTGAACCCCATTATCAAGAATATAAGGACTGATAAAGGCAACAGCTTCCGAGAACCGTGTATCGTACGAAGTAGAATAAATCGTCTCTTGATTGTAAGTATAGGCATCAGGGCCCTCTTTGGAACAACTAAACAATCCGCAGATAATAAGTGCCGGTAATAAAATCTTCTTTTCCATACATTTGCATCGTTTATCTTTTCTTTACTTAACAAATAACCTTTGAAATGGGAAAACGGTTTAGAAAAAATGACATTTGTTTTAATCTATTTAAAGCATAGGGAACGCAGATTAGATAGCTTTATGCAGATTTTACTGGTCGAAGGGGATTTGTAATCCCCGCCTGATGAGTATAAGGAATCGTAGATCGGCCTTAAGCCAATTATAATCCGCTTTAAAATACCTAAGTTGCGGTTTAATCGGTATTTATTTGTTTATCGGATCACAGATCCTAATACTCATTTGTCGGGGATTACAAATCAGTGGTGGTCGGAAGATTTATTTTATACTTAATATATTGACAAGTATGGTTTTATCTTTTCCTCTCAAGATTCTGTATAAAAATTCTTTTTTCTATTTGATAAAGTTACAAATTATAAGTGATTACCCCGTATGTGGTAAAATGTGCATAACCCCGGGTGTAACCCGGGGAGGCCGAAACACTCTCTATAACAACCCTGAAAGGGTTGAACCCGCTTCGGGCACAGCCGTCAGATTAAGACAATACTGTTTGTAATTTAATCACCCCAGCCGCATAGCGGCATCCTGTTCATAGCCCCGGTGCGGAAGCCCAGTCATGTTCAGAAGATTGAAAAGCTGCTGTTGTTAGCTTAGCTAGAAGAAT
>JAJQAZ010000040.1 GCA_021203545.1 Tannerellaceae bacterium
CAATTAACTGGTTTTTATATAAATAACCTTATTATAAGGGGCTTTATATAGTAGGCTGTTATTTTTATAACATGTAAACAAAAGTATGCTGTTTACAATAATACACCTTTAAATAAAGAAATATTTGTAAACAAATGAAGATGTATTTGTAATCAACATGTATTGATACACATTTGTAATCTTTACACCTTTGTAAATTAATTTAAAACCATCATTTTTTGTTTGTAGAGAAGGCTGTCAAATTGACATTGATAAACAAATAAAGATTTATAAACAGAAAGGAAACCTCGATTTTTGGGGATATTTGTATACAATTATACAGAAGAATTTAAATTTTCAATTCTCAAAGGGTTTAAATATTCATATTCGTCTGATAATTAATAAATAAGGGCATTTTTTAAGGTTTGTAATTATTTTGTAAACAGAAAAAACAAGGGCATATTCCGGATCTGAGGGATTTGTAATCAGTGATGACCGGAAGATTTATTTTGGATTTAATCTATCGAGAAGTACGATGTTAATTTTCTCTATCCAATAACTACCCCTGAAAGGGTGATGGAAGCCCATGAAATTTATGTATGGAGAATTTTATAGACAAGTTCTTTCAATAATTCGCTATCCGGAACGGAACTATTCTCTACTCCTTTTGAACGTGCATCTGTTGTGCGGATATCTCCGATGATTGTAAAAACTTTCATCGCTGAATAATTTCTCAGGCCAGCCATATAATCTTTTGTCTGGTACGGACTACGTAATCCTAAGGCTGTCATAATACCGGATTCCGAACGGTCTTTGGAATAAAAGGCAATTAACAGATTTGAGAAATAGTTAAAAAGTACAGGAAGGGTAGCCTGTGCCGGGTTATTTTTAGGATTCTTCTCGAAGTATTGTATAATGCGGTTCGACTTCAAAACATCTTTAAGTGCTAAGGCTTTTATTAATTCATAGTTATTGTATTCTTTACTTATTCCGATATTCTGCTCTACCAGATCCGGAGTAATTCGTTTTGGGGCGTTTTGCGGCAATAAAATAATTAATTTGTCCAATTCCTTAGCTAAGCGATTTAAATCGTTCCCAAGGAAGTCAGAGAGCATTTGAGCGGCTTTTGGATCAATTGTTACCGAACGTTCCGATAATAGCGAAGTAATAAATCCCGGCATTTTATAATCCGGTACTTTTTTAGACTCAAACAAAACTCCGTTTTTATCGGCAGCCACTGCCAGTGCTTTTCGCTTATCAAGGGTTTTATATTTATAATTAATTACTAATACGGTTGAAGATAACGGACTCTTTACATAATGGGCCAACTGTTCAATATTCCGGATCTGCTGGGCTTCGCGCACTACTACCAACTGATATTCGGACATCATAGGAAAACGGCGGGCAGCATTCAATACCTGTGCCACATCGCTGTCTGCACCATATAAAATAACCTGGTTAAAGTCTTTCTCGGTTTCGTTCAGCACATTTTCCAGCAGCATATTAGTAATCCGGTCCATAAAGTAGGGCTCTTCTCCCATCAATATATACACCGGAGCAAAATTCCTGCTTTTTATATCCCTGCAAATTCCTTCAAATGTATGTTCTTTCTTTGCCATTTTACCAACTGAATCGTATATGTCGTATTGTCTTCTTACCGTCTATCATTTGTTGAAGAGCTTTGATTCCTAATACCACATGTTCGTCAACAAATTTCTTTGTTACGTATCTATCACTTTCTTCCGTCTTAACTCCATCCTCTTCCAGTGGCTTATCCGAAATAAGCAAAAGGGTCCCGGTGGGTATTTTGTTGGCAAATCCGGCGGTTAGCAGGGTTGCTGTTTCCATATCAATACCGGTAGCATGTGTACGTATCAAATAATTCTTAAAATCAGTATCAAACTCCCATACCCTACGGTTGGTAGTATAAACTGTTCCGGTCCAGTAATCATGGCCCAGGTCGCGGATAGCCGACGAAATAGCACGTAGCATAGAAAACGCGGGTAAAGAGGGTACCTCCGGCGGCAGATACTCATTCGAAGTACCTTCTCCGCGGATTGCAGCAATAGGAAGCAGATAGTCACCCAAATTATTGGCCTTCTTTAATCCGCCACACTTACCCAGAAATAAAACAGCCTTGGGCTGAATGGCTGAAAGCAGATCCATTATAGTGGCGGCGTTTGCACTACCCATTCCAAAATTAATGATCATCATCTCTTTTGTAGCTGCATTCGGCATCGAGCTTTTTAACCCGCAGATCGGAACATCAAAATGTTCCGAGAAGATTTCTACATACCGGGTGAAGTTAGTAAGCAATATATATTTAGGAAATTCTTCCAGTTTCCGTTCGGTATAACGGGGCAACCAGTTTTCTACAATTTCTTGTTTTGTCTTCATAAATCAATTACCTTTGTTCATACGTAGTCAAAGTATAATGCAAATATAACAAATGCTGCCGTTAAACTTACCACCCTGCAAAGTTAAAGTCATTGAAAAGGATAAAAAGCACCAGATATTCGATCCGGTGCGTAAACGGTATGTAGCATTAACACCCGAAGAATGGGTTCGGCAAAATTTTGTATCCTATCTGATTACGGAGAAGGGCTATCCGAAAGAACTTGTGGCAAACGAAATTGCTATTAAACTGAACGGAACTTCCAAACGATGCGATACAATCGTATATAACTCTTTCCTGGCTCCTCTGGTTATTGTGGAATATAAAGCACCCAACATTCCAATCAATCAGACCGTTTTTGACCAAATTGTACGATACAATATGGTATTAAAAGTAAAATACCTGATTGTTACTAACGGACTCTCCCATTATTGTTGCCAAATTCATTATGATACTCTTTCCTATTCCTTTTTACAGGGAATCCCGGAATATTCGGTTTTGAGTGAAAAATGATTTTTATCTACACAGGCACAACTTCCAAAAGTTAACCTTATGCAAGCGCAATGAGGTACCTGTAAACAAAACAATAATCCATAACCATCTGTTGTACACAAATAATTGAAAACGGATGAGAATTAAAAGAATCTTAATTATCATTGGGATAGTAATCTATACAATGGTTTCTATATCTTTCGCTCAGGAGATGAATCCCGGAGTTGATTTTAGCTTTGTAGTAGGTTTAAATATAGGGGCAACTACTCCGGTTCCTATTCCAAAAGAGTTGGATATTACAAGATATAATCCAAAATTTAATCCGAAACTCGGTGCTAACCTGGCTTACTTTTTTAATGACAGGTGGGGAATCGGAACAGGATTAACACTGGACTGGAAAGGAATGAATGTTCATACCAAAGTAGATGAAGTACATCTTACTGTAGATGTACCCAACATAGGTACATTAACCGGATATGTTACCGGAAAAAATAAAACACAGGTAAATACGGTTTACCTCACTCAACCAATATATGGGTTGTTTCGGATAAATCCGAAATGGCAACTCAAAGGAGGTATTTATCTGGAAGAAGCTCTACACCGGAAATTCAAAGGAGAAGTCAGTGATGTGGAAATATTTGTAGAATCTCCTGTCATGCAGGAAAGGAAGTTTTCGTATGCAACCCTGGATTATAGTGATCATGCACGGAAATTTGATATCGGACTATTGGTCGGGGGAGAATTCCGGATGAACCAACACGTAGGTTTCTTTGCCGATTTTAACTAGGCCTTTATCCCCTATTTCTCGAGTAATGTACCCATTCATTTCACCATGCGGAATGTTTATTTCTCGTTCGGAGCAACCTACCGAATAAAATCGTTAACTAAAAATCGATAACATAGATCAAGAATTAATACCCTTAGATTAAAAAAGACATTTATAAAATTAATCGTTACATATGCAAATAAAGAAGGTTATAATTTTATTAAATATCGGTTTTGTGATAGTATTATCACAAAACTGATATCCAACAAACAGTACTGGAAACCAAAGAATATTATTTACAAGATAATATACGGTTGTCTAAAAATGAAATGCCTTCTTTTTTTATCTCTATTTTTAGTTCTGCTTTTGAATTAAAAAAATCAATCTATCAGCCATATCTCTTTGCGGATGTTTTTTATAAAATAAATTTCAATATACACATTAGGACATACTCTTAATAAAAACTCTATATTTGTCATAGATTGATATATTTTTTATATTTACTTAAGTTATGGCAGAATATGATTATCTGATAGTAGGAGCAGGTCTGTTTGGAGCAGTATTTGCGCAGCAAGCTTACGAACATGGTAAAAAATGTCTGGTTATAGACCGCCGGCATACTATTGCAGGAAATATTGCTTGTACAAAAATAGATAATATATTTGTGCACGAATATGGAGCCCATATTTTTCATACTGATAATAAACAGGTATGGAATTATATAAACCGCTTTGCCTGTTTTAATAATTTTGTAAACTCACCATTAGCCTATGCAAAAGGAAAATTATATAATCTTCCTTTTAATATGCATACTTTTTATCAGTTATGGGGCACAAAAACGCCACAGGAAGCCAAAGCTTTAATTAAACAACAATGTGAAGAATATTCAAAAATTATCCCTACCAATCTGAAGGAACAGGCTCTCAAAATTGGAGGAAGAGATATCTACACCCTTTTTATTAAAGAATATACGGAAAAGCAGTGGGTAAGAAAAGCTACAGATCTGCCAGCTTTTATTATAAAACGTATTCCTTTCCGCTTTGTATACAATAATAACTATTTCAATGACCGTTATCAGGGGATTCCTGTTGAAGGATATTCATATCTGGTAGAAAAATTGTTAGAGGGAACAGAAGTTAAAGTTAATACTGATTATTTTGATAATCGTGTATACTTTGATAAGTTGGCTGATAAAATTGTATTTACCGGGTGTATAGACCAATTCTTTAATTATGAGTTCGGAAAGTTAGAATACCGCTCTCTGCGCTTTAAACATGTTTCATTAGATATAGAAGATTATCAGGGAAATGCTGTTGTTAACTATAACGATGCCAATGTTCCTTATACCCGGATCATAGAACATAAACATTTTGTTTTTGGAAATCAGCCGTCAACAATAATAACTAAAGAATATCCGGAAATTTTTACATCTAAAAGCGAACCCTATTATCCCGTAAATGATAATAAGAATACTATTTTATACAAAAAATACCGGGAAAAAGCAGATTTACAAAAAAATGTAATATTTGGCGGACGTTTAGGAACTTATACCTATATTGACATGGATGATATTATTGAAAATGCATTAAAAGTAACAAAAAAGGAATTAATATTATAAAAAAAATGAACAAGTACTATTTAACAAGAAATTATAAAGGAACAAAAGAGGCCGGGAATAAAGCTAAGATAGATGTTGAATTAGCATTGAAAACACAGGGATATAGGTCTATTGGTGGAACCAGAGGGGAAAGTAATAGTCAGATATATAGCTTTCTAAGCAATACCTTTTACAGTCTCAAAAGGAGATGTGATAGTAATTCAATACCCATTAAAGAAATTTTATATATTAGCCTGTCGGTTGGCTCATTTAAAAGGTGCTAAAGTAATTACTTTAGTTCATGATTTAGGTGCTTTTAGAAGAAAAAAATTAACTGTTGAGCAGGAGAACATACGATTGGGTCATTCTGATTTGGTAATAGTTCATAATCCGGGAATGAATAAATGGTTAAAAGATAATCATTTTAGAAAGCCATTGGTTAATTTAGGCCTTTTTGATTATTTATCTGATTCTCAACCTATGGAGAAAAGCTTTACTTCTGAAACTTATTCAGTAGTTTATGCCAGTAATTTAACATGGAAGAAAAACAGATTTATTTATGAATTAGATGGAGTTATAAAAGGCTGGAATATCTGTTTATACGGGAATGGTTTTGAAAACGAGAAACTCTCCTTTCCTGAAAAATATGAACATCGTGGATTTATACTTCCTGATGATTTAATAGCTACAGTTGAAGGTGATTTTGGGCTGGTTTGGGATGGAGAATCCTGTAAGGAGTGTGCCGGAGCGTTTGGCGAATATCTTAAATACAATAATCCACATAAAACCTCTTTATATCTGCGTTGCCGATTGCCTCTTATTATTTGGAGAAAAGCAGCCTTGGCTTCTTTTGTCGAAGAAAATAATATTGGCATTTGTGTAGATTCTTTGGAAGATTTAAATGAAATTTTACCAGCAATTACTGCAGAGCAATATAAAGAAATGAGAGAAAATACTAAAGCCATAAGCGAGAAGTTAGCAAATGGTGGTTTTATAATATAGGCTGTAGAGAAAGCCATAAAAATACTGTAGTTAACCCATTTAAGGAAAATAGAAAAGAGGCTGTCCAAATGAACAGCCTCTTTTTTATGTATATACTTATTATAATTTTAAAGGTATTACGCACCAAAGTCGTCAAATAACAACATTTCCGGTGGAACACCCAGACTGTCTAACATGCCTTTAACAGCGTTAGCCATCGGACCAGGACCACACATGTAGTATTCGATATCTTCCGGAGCTTCATGATCTTTTAAATAGTTATCATGGATTACCTGGTGGATGAATCCTACATAACCTGTCCAGTTGTCTTCCGGTTGCGGATCAGACAAAGCGATGTGGAATTTGAAGTTCGGGAATTCTTTTTCTATTGCACGGAAATCTTCTTCGTAGAAGATTTCGTTTTTCGAACGGGCACCATACCAGTAAGAGATCTGGCGGTCTGTTGTTTTCAGTGTATTAAACAGGTGCAGCACCTGTGCACGCAACGGAGCCATACCGGCACCACCACCGATGTACAACATTTCGCGTTTGGTATCCAGAATATGGAAATCTCCGTAAGGGCCCGACATGGTTACTTTATCCCCTAGTTTCAGGCTAAAGATGTATGAAGATGCAATACCCGGTTTGATTCCTGCTTTCCATGTATTAGCAGCACGGTCAAACGGAGGAGTTGCAATACGTACGTTCAACGTAATGATATTACCTTCCGCAGGATAGTTAGCCATAGAGTAAGCACGGATTGTATCTTCATCGTTTTTACAAGTCAGATCAAACACACCAAAACGGTTCCATTCATCTTTGAAGCGGTCTTCCACTACCATATCACTAAATTTAATATCAAATTTAGGAATACGAATCTGTGCATAACTACCTGGTTTGAAGTCCATCACTTCACCTTCCGGCAATTTTACTGTAAATTCCTTGATATAAGTTGATACATTGTGGTTGGAAACAACTGTACACTCCCACTCTTTTACCCCGAATACCTCTTCCGGTACCTGGATTTTCATATCTTCTTTAATCTTTGCCTGACATCCCAGACGCCAGTTATCTTTGATCTGTTTACGTGAAAAGAATCCTACTTCGGTCGGCAGAATATTGCCTCCCCCTTCAGGAATCTGGCAACGGCACTGTCCGCAGCTACCACTCCCCCCACAGGCAGAAGAAAGGTAAATATCCTGGCCCTGCAAAGCATTCAAAACAGTACCTCCCATAGGAGTTTGAAACTCTTTTTCTCCGTTTACTAAAATCGTCACATTTCCGGAAGGAATCAATTTTGCTTTTGCAAACAACAAGGCAACAACCAGAATCAGCGTTATTAATAGAAAAATAACGGCGCCGGCTGCTATTGTCAATCCTCCTGTCATCAATATAATCATTTTGATACTTGTTTATTCCGTTAATAATTAAATATTCAATCCGGAGAAGCACATAAACCCGATACCCATTAACCCTGCAATGATAAAGGTAATACCTAAGCCTTTTAATGGTTTGGGGATATCAGAATAAGCCAGTTTCTCACGAATAGCCGCAATACCTACAATTGCCAGCAACCAACCAATACCGGAACCTAATCCGTATACAGTAGCTACTCCTACATTAGCAAACTCTTTTTGTTGCATAAAAAGAGAACCACCCAGAATCGCACAGTTTACAGCAATCAGAGGCAGGAAGATTCCTAATGATGAGTACAAAGCCGGAGCAAATTTCTCAACAATCATTTCTACCAGCTGTACAAATGAAGCAATAATAGCAATAAAGATGATCAAAGAAAGGAAACTAAGATCTACAGTAGCATACTGGTCGCCCAGCCAGCTTAATGCCCCTTCTTTTAATACATAGTTCTCAAGCATATAATTGATCGGCAACGTACAGAAAAGTACAAAAGTTACCGCCATACCTAATCCTAAAGCTGTTTTCACATTTTTGGAAACCGCCAGATAAGAACACATACCTAAGTAGTATGCGAATATCATGTTCTCTACAAATATAGAGCGTACAAATGTGCTTAATAATTCTTCCATATCTATTATCTGTTTAATAGTTATTGATTAATTTTCCTGTAGTTCGCGATTCCGTGAACGATGAACCCAGATGATGACTGCTACTACTATAAGTGCCATCGGGGGCAGAATCATTAAACCATTATTTACATATCCCCATTCATAGAAAATATCAGGTATTACCTGAATTCCCAGTAGTGTACCTGATCCCAGTAATTCGCGGAAGAAACCTACGATTACCAGAATGATTGCGTATCCGGCACCATTTCCGATTCCATCCAGAAAAGATTCCCACGGGCCATTCCCTAAAGCAAATGCTTCGAGACGTCCCATCAGGATACAGTTTGTAATGATTAATCCTACAAATACAGAAAGCTGTTTATTTACATCATAAGCAAACGCTTTCAATACTTCACTTACAATAGTTACTAATGCAGCAACCACTACTAACTGTACAATAATACGGATACGGTTAGGAATTGTGTTTCTCAATAAAGAGATAATTACATTTGCAAAAGCAACAACTCCCACTACCGAAAGCCCCATTACAATAGAAGGCTCAAGTTTGGATGTTACAGCCAGTGCCGAACAGATACCAAGCATCTGCACAATCACAGGATTGTTTTTGCTTAAAGGACTTGCTAAAACTTCCTTATTTTTATTTGATAATAATCCCATTTTCTTACTGATTTTTAGAGCTTAAAAAATTCGCGTAACCTTGCAGGCTTTTATACAACATTTCGTCAACCCCCTGGCTGGTAATAGTACCTCCGGAGATACCGTCTACATAATCCTGTCCGGCAGCCGATTTACCCGGTTTAACAACAGCAATGGATTTAAACGTTCCGTCGTAAAAAATCTTTTTACCTACAAATTGTGCACTAAAAGAAGGATTTACAATTTCAGCACCTAAGCCGGGAGTTTCTCCCTGGTGACTAAAGTCAACACCAAAAATTGTATTTTTATCGTCGTCCACTGCGATATATCCCCAAATAGGTCCCCATAAACCGGCACCATACAGGGCCATAACATATTTTGTAGAACCATTTACATTGGCTACAAATACCGGATATACCTTTTGGCGGAAAGCTTTTACAATATCCAGATCAAAAGCATTTCCTTCTACTTTTTCACCGGCTTCATTAATTAGAAATGCATCCTGAATCAATTTATTATATTCTGCCTCTGCCTGATCAGCGTTTACATCTATATTAACAGAACGTAATATCTGTTGTCTTTTATCATTTGCTTCGTTTTCATTCTGGAAAGGTTTCAGAGACTGTGAAGTTACAGCCAGCACAATAGCTACCAGAAGAACCATTACCGAAGCATAAATTATAGTATATGTATTACTATCTCTATTCATAATGTTACTTATATTATAAAGTTACTTTACTTCTCTCTTCAAACGACGTTTGATGTTAGCTTCTACTACATAATAGTCGATCAGAGGAGCAAATATGTTCATTAACAGGATAGCTAACATCATACCTTCGGGATATCCCGGATTAAGTACACGAATAATGATAGCCATAGCTCCGATCAGGAACCCATAAATATATTTACCGGTTTCGGTACGCGCTGCAGTTACAGGATCGGTGGCCATAAATACCGCACCAAATGCAAAACCACCTAACAGGATCTGGTCAACAGGGGATACATTCATCGGAACAGTAGTACCTATCAGGTTAAATAAACCGGAAGTACACAATCCGCCAATAAAAACAGACAGCATGATTTTCCAGCTTGCTACCCGGGTAAACAACAATAAAGCAGCACCCAGCAAAATGGCTAAGGTAGAAGTTTCGCCTATAGACCCGGGAATTAATCCGAAGAACATATCACACTGGGTTAAAGGCTGTCCCAGAATATCAACAGTATGGAATGAACCAATCATCTCTTTACCAGCTACCGATATCTGTCCTAATGGAGTTGCACCGGAAAAACCATCCACCAACTGACCTACACCTATACCAAATGTATCACCGGTACGCACCCAGACCTGATCACCCGACATAGCTGCCGGATAAGCAAAAAACAGAAATGCACGGGTTACCAATGCTACATTAAATACATTATAACCTGTTCCCCCAAATACCTCTTTGGCAAAAACAACCGCAAATGCGGTAGCTACACCAATCATCCATAACGGAGTATCTACCGGGATAATCATCGGGATCAATATACCGGAAACCAGGAACCCCTCCTGTATTTCTTCTTTCTTCCACTGTGCAACAACAAATTCAATCCCTAAACCAACACCATAAGAGACAACGATTTTAGGCAATACGGCCAGCAAACCGTAAACAAATGTCATCAGGAAACCGGGATCCTGTCCGATTGCCAGATAATGCTGGTAACCGGTATTATACATACCAAACAAAAGAGCTGGAATCAAAGCATAAATAACCATGGTCATGGTACGCTTCGAATCTACCGCATCGTGGATATGTACACCTGATTTAGAAGTACTGTTAGGAACAAAAAGAAATGTTTCAACTCCGTCAAACACGGACTGGAACATGTGCAGCTTCCCACCTTCCTCAAAATTAGGTTTAATCTTATCAAGATAATTCCTTAACGCTTTCAATGTATTCTAATTTTAAGTTTGTTATTAATTCATTTCCTTGTAGAGAACATTCAGTCCCTGACGGATAATTTTCTGGATTTCTATTTTCGAAGTATCAACAAACTCACAAAGGGCAAAATCCTCAGGAGCCACTTCATAAATACCCAGGTTTTCCATTTTATCAATATCGAATGTGATTACCGCTTTCAATAACTGTTCAGGCATAATATCCATAGGGAATACCCGGTCATATTCGTTTGACATGATCATGGCACGTTTTCCTCCTTTTATGCGGGCATCCAGAACATACTCTTTATTTTTACCCAGCAACCAGGTAAAGTAGGTACGGCTGGCACTGAATTTGCCGAATCCCGGCATGGCCCAGCCAAACAATTCGTTTACATCGTCCCCTTCAGGGATTACAGTAATCTGGTTATCGTATGCACGGAGATAATTATCTTTTCCCACTTTCTTTCCGGTCAGTACATTTCCGCTGATAATACGGATATGTTTACCGCCTTCCAGTATTTTACCTTCTACCAGACTTTTAATAGTACATCCGACAATTGTTTTAATATATCCTCTTTCAGTCGTTTCCGATCCGGTAATGGCCACCAGACGGGTGAAATCAGCAATTCCTTTATTAAACAGACGGCCGATCAACAACACATCATCCGCATTCAGTGTCCAAACTACCTCTCCTTTGTTTACCGGTTTGGTATGGTTGATCAGTACACCTACATTGCCCGCAGGATGAGGCCCCTCTATTTCTACGATTTCCACAGTTTTAGGAGCAATAGCAACACCTGCTTTGATTCCCAGATATACTTTACCGGCTGTTAATTTAGCCAGCGCATCCAGACCTGTCTGGAAATCACTCTCCTGCCCTTTCAGAATAAACTGAAAATCGGGAGCCAGGGGAGCAGAATAGAAAGCCGTCACGAAAATATCCCGCGGAGCTTCTTCAGGGTTAGCTACCATGTCGTACGGACGTTGTTTGATAAACGGCCATAAACCACTGTTTAACAAGGCTTCTTTGATCTCTCCGGCTTTCAGCGAAGAAACACTTTTTTTACCGAAATCTTCATATTTGATTTCAGCATCCGGTTTTACCACAATGCTAAGCACTTTACGCTTTTCACCACGGTTAACTGCAGTCACTTCACCACTGACTGGTGAAACAAACCGGATTTCCGGCCGATTTTTATCGACCATTAAGGGTGAGCCGGCCAGGACTTTATCACCTGCTTTAACAATAACTTTCGGAACAATACCGTTATAGTCATCAGGAACGATAGCATAACTATCGCTTGATTTTCCGGTTAACAGTACATCAGAAGCTTTGCCTTTCAGATTAATGTCCAAACCTTTTTTAATCTTAATCACATTTGCCATGATACAACTAAAATTGTTTTTGATATATTTTGCCGCAAAAGTACATATTAATTTTATGTTTTAGAACAGAGAAGCCAAATAATTACGGAAAAAATTCCATAATTTTTTCCTATATTTACACGTCCTATAAATTAAACGCCTGCAGACAATGAAACAGCTTTATTTTTACTCTTTTTTTCTGTTATTTATTTTCTTCCCGTTACCTGCACAGGAAATCTTCCGGAATACAGTTCCGGGAGCAGATGTACTATCACTTCAGATCAGCAAAGATAACCAACTTATAAATAATAATTTACTCTTGTTAGAAAAAGATCCGGAGGAATTAATTATCTCTTTTGACCTGACCGGTCATGGAAGACGTACATTAAGTTACAGGGTTACCCATTGCAATGCCGTGTGGGAGGATTCAGGTCTTGATTTGTTTGAATATATGGCGGGATTTCCCGGGCTTCTAATTACCGATTACCGGTTCTCTCAAAACACGATTCCTCTTTATACCCATTACCGGATACAGATTCCCAATGAAGAATTACAGCCTCTGATTCCAGGGAATTATGTTTTAACTGTTTTCGACGAGAACGAGCCGGATACCCCACTTCTTTCTGCCTGTTTTTATGTAGCCGAGCCTGTTTTGCAGGCCACCGGTACTATTATTCCCCACAATGGCCGGACATACCAGCAACTTCAACTGGAAATTTTTCCTTTCCGGAATAGTGGTAATCTCTATCCTGCGGAACATTTAAAAATCTTTGTCAAACAAAACAACAGGCCGGATAATTATGTACAACTGCCTACTTCTTCCTCTGTAAATGGTAACAGGATTATTTATACGAATCATCCCGCTTTATTGTTTGAAGCCGGCAACCAATACCGGACATTGGAGTTTCTTTCCACTTCCCGGACCGGAAAGAATATCACCAAACAGGAATTCCGTTCGCCGGATATTCATCTTTATCTGGCTCCGGACACTCCTCACACTCCCCGGCAGTATCAAAAAGATTGGAATGATAAATATCAAATAGGGTGTACAGGTTGTGATTCTCCACAAATATCAGCTAATTATTATCAGGTTCATTTCTATTTTAACTCACCTTACCTGCCGGAAGGAGAAATACACCTGAACGGGGAATTTTTGCATAACGAAATTTCCGGAAAAAGCCGGTTGGACTATAACCAACAGAAGCAACACTATGAGAAAACCATTTTTTTAAAAGGAGGAAGCTATAATTATCAATACCTTTTTGTTTCACAGGGGAAAACAATAGGTTCTACTGCTCCTACGGAAGGAAACTATTTCGAAACTACAAACGAATATACTGTACTGATCTATTATTCACCACCGGGAGTCAGGTACGACCGGTTGATTGGGTATTCCGTAATCAGCAATAAATAACTTATTGCTTCAGGTTTATAAATATCATGTATCAGGTGATAGAAAATATCTTTTACCACAAACAAATGTTCTGCCGGATTAGTTTTATCTTTGTATTTCGAAAATCAGACATCAAAATGGAATTATCGTTTCAGCCAATTACACTGGCAGACAAAGATATTATCACTTCTTATACCTATAATAGCGACTACCAGAATTGCGACTTCTCATTTGCAAATATGTGTAGCTGGCGTTTCCTGTACCACAGCGAATTTGCTATAAAGGATAATTTCCTTTTCATCCGGTTTTATACGGACGAAGATAGCCATCCTGTGTACATGTATCCGGTTGGGAAAGGGAATATTACACATGCTATACGGCTATTGGAACAAGAAGCGGCAACACATGAACATATATTGTGGATATTAGGTATAACCGCCCCGGGTAAAGACCAGCTGGAAGCTTCGTTTCCAGAAGAATTCAAGTTTTTACCCGAACGGGATTATTTTGATTATATTTACCTGAAAGAAGATCTGATAAACCTGACCGGTAAAAAGTACCAGCCTAAAAGGAATCACATTAATAAGTTTAAAAAAAACTATTCATACGAATATAAGCCAATTACCCGGGAATTGGTACCTCTTTGCCTGGAACTGGAGTATAAATGGTATAAAGCCAACCGCACAGAAGATATAGAGGAAGATTTAAGCCACGAACGGCGCTCGATGACATATGCACTAAAGCATTTCGAAGAACTGGAGCTGATAGGTGGAGGTTTATGTGTAGACGGAGAGATTGTTGCCTTCTCATTCGGTTCACCTATTAATCATAATACATTTGGGGTACATGTGGAAAAAGCGGATATCCGGTACGAGGGTGCCTATAATATGATTAATCAACAATTTGCAGTTCATCTGCCGGAACAATATATTTATATCAACCGGGAGGAAGACCTTGGTATTCCCGGTTTACGGCAGGCCAAGCAATCTTACCAACCTATTATATTACTTGAAAAATATACAGCGATCAAAAAGAACTCCGGAAAAGTGAACGCGCTTATCACTCTTCCGCATCTTTGAAAACGTCACTCAATACTTGCGGATAATTATTAAAATATTTAGTGAGTTTGTATGCTGTTATATCCTCGTAGGGATGAATATGATAATTAATCCTGAAGTACTGTCGCAAATTGAGCACCTAAAAAACATCCTTCCTGATAGAACTCTTCCAGCCGTTGTGTATTCCGGTCGGTCCTTTCTACTTTTACCGGGTTTACAGGGCGGATTACAGTTGCAACACCTTTATTTTCGAGTTCATCAATATAGTCAAGTACTTCGTTATAACGGCGGTACCTGAGTTTTAATTGTTCGCGTATTGCCGGATATTTACGATAAATGAAGCCGGGGAGATAAAAATCTTTCTCCTTTTTCCGGTATCCTTTGTTACGGGTTAATATTATTACTAGTTTTTTGTAACCTTCATCCAGCAAGGCAGGGCATGTAGCCACGAAACATTTGAATATTATTACTAGTTTTTTGTAACCTTCATCCAGCAGCTACCTGCTCCATTTGTGCTGCTACCGCAATATTATTACTAGTTTTTTGTAACCTTCATCCAGCGCCCGCTGTACCGGGATCGCATCACAAACTCCACCATCCACCATCGGGATACCATCCACATAACTAAGCGGACAAAGTACCGGTAACGAACAGGAAGCACGAACAATAGAGAGTAGTCTATCCGGATCTTTTTTTTCTTCGTAATATTCAGCCTTGCCTGTCAGGCAGTTGCTGGTAACTATAACAAAACGCTCTTTCATATTAAAAAAACGATCGTAATCGAAAGGATAGTATTTATCGGGATATACATAGAAAAGATAATCCAGATCAATCATTCCTTTTCCGCGCAGGAAATGTTTCAACCCTATATAATTATAAATACCCAGCAAATCAATATTGCTGAACCGGGAACGTCCCCGTTGTCCCGAAGCATATGAAATACCGTTACTGGCACCGGCCGAAACCCCGATTGTATAGGGGAAACGTATTTCCTGATCTATAAAAGAATCCAAAACACCTGCCGTAAAAACGCCACGCATCCCTCCTCCTTCCAGTACCAGAGCCGTATCTTTATCTATTGTCATTCTATATTTCTTACATTAAAGAGAAAAACAAAAGTAAAAAAAATCAGAAATATTAAAAGCCGGTGTAAAGAGCAAGCCGGATTAGAGCATGTGTTAGTATGCATATCGTTTTACTATCTATTTGTTATGAAATCCTCTTTTTAGCTTACCTTGAAAAGTCCTGAAAATGAACTTTCAGAGAATAAAAAACGTCTATTTTTATCTTCTTATATAC
>JAJQAZ010000151.1 GCA_021203545.1 Tannerellaceae bacterium
GTGTCTTCGCTACGTCGCTAAAAATTTATGAGCCTCCTGGCCCATGTGAGGCCGGAGCCTCACTTCTGCCAACGACGTAGCGAAGACACTACGCCGAACTTTAGGACTTTATATTATCAATCTTCTTTATTCATATCTTTTATTTTTCTGCATTATAGATATTTTTTATTTGTTCTTCGCTCATTGGGGTGTCATATACTGTTAGTGAGTGTAAATAGCCGGTGAAGGGGTTTTCTCCGCCGGATTTACAACCTAATGTCATGACTTCGCAAGGGCCAACAAGTAAAAATATATCTTTTTCTTTCAATAATTCTCCATTCAGATAGATTTTTTCTTTGTATCCGTCGAAAGTGATTACCAGGTGTTGCCATTCGTCTGTTTGCGGGAATTCGTCGAATCCCATATCTTCATACCAGCCATAATGCATTGTGATACCACTACGGGGAGAGGTTCCATAGCCGACTGCTATTTTTCCCAATTCGTTCCATGCTTCGTTCAGGTCTATGATCTGGTTCAGTTCTTTTTCCGTACCGGAGGATAGCCAGAGAGAAAGGGTGTAAGGAGGATTTCCGGACATGGTTCCGGGGAGTCCGAAATTGGAACGGAAATGTTGATAGCCATTAAATTCAAATGCCTGTTTGCCTTTGTATTTTTTTTACAGCGACTCCCATACCTGTGGCATTGAATTTCCGGGTTTTGTCTTCTACGGTGACTATCTGACCTATAAAATCACCCTCTTTGTATTGATCTGCCTTGAGGGAAAATAGTAGTCCCTGTCTGGATTGAGCAGGTTTATCCTGTTGTTTGTTGAATTGGGCTGTGTTATTTCCGAAAGGATCTGTTCCATCCGAAAATACCTGAATATTCCATACAGCCGGTATAAAGCCATTCTTTTCGCAACCGGTTATGGTGAGGCGGATGTAACGTGCTTTGGCTTCGCCATTTTCTATCCGTGGACTCCCTGCATAGGTATTCTCCCGTTGGTCTGAAAAGACGGTCCAGTTTTTACCATCTGCCGAAGTTTCATAAATATATTGGTAAAAGGTGGTTGGATGTTCAAATTGTGTCCATATTCTTTTTACCGGTTGTACTTTTCCCAGGTCTATCTGTATCCATTGAGGTTCCAGACAAGAGGCTGCCCGCCATAGGGTTGCATAGTTGTTATTTATGGCATATTCCGGACGGAAATTGTCGTTGTACCAGGACGAGGCGGTAACTTTTACTTTTTTATCCAACACCAGATTTTTTGAAGGGTTTGTATTTTCTGCTAAAAATCCGATTCCTTTATGGGTTGGTTCTATTTTATTGATCAGTCCGTTTTCATCAAAAGTCATCCTGTCTACCGCTACCTGGCGGTGGAACCCGCGGGTAGATTGCGGTATGTTATGCCGGTGGTATACGATGTAATAGTCGTCGCCCTCCTGTAAAATACTATGATGGCCGGGTCCTCTCACAGTTCCGTCGCTGTTACTGGAGAGAATGGGGTTATTGTCCGGGAATTCAAAGGGACCCATGGGTCCGGTTTTGCTGATGGCGTATTGTACCCGGTACGTATCGTCGTGACAGAAACCGGAAGAATAGGTGAGATAATAAATACCATTCCGTTTGAATACATAAGGAGCTTCAAAAAAGTCTATTGCCTGTGTATTGGGTATCAATGTTGTATCGGCAAAGGTTTTCATATCCGGGTTTAGTTTTCCTACTCCACATCCATGATTGGGATAGATGCCCCAGGTTCCCCAATAAAGATAGGTTGAGCCATCATCGTCTATAAAACTTTGTGCATCCAGCGTTATAGACATAGAGACATAACGGTCCGGTATCAATACAGCCTCGTCGGCTCCTAAGATATTTGTCCATGGTCCGGTAGGAGTATCGGATACGGCACAGTATATTTTACAGGCCTGACTGTAGTAAAAATAGTATCTGCCATCTGTTCCCTGCATTACATCCGGTGCCCATATCTGACGGGTTGTGGGCCAGTTCATGGGTGAGAGGGTCCAGTTTACAAAGTCTTTGGATGTCCACACCTGCGAAGGTCCCAACCCACCGGCTGTGCCGTCGGTTGTTGCATAAATGTAATAGGTATCCCCGAATTTGCGTACAGTGGGGTCAGCAAAATAACCGGGCAATAAAGGGTTTCCCGCAGATGGTGAATTATATTTCACCTGTTGGCTGTATCCTGATAAACAAAGACACAAAAGTGCCGGGATGAGAAGGAGGTATCTGTTCATTTTATTTATGTTTTTGTGATTCTACCAGATAAAGATCTATTTCAGGGAGGTATCGTAGCAATAGCTGATACAGGCGGGGATCGTATAATTTGAGTTTCTCACGGGTGTTGATCGCATTATGGACACCGTTTGTTTCGACAGAAATACGGTTGCAATTATAAAAAGATTGTACGCCTTCGGCAAAGTATTCGGCAGCGTTGGATATGGCATAGGTGTTTTCCCATAATCCTTCAGCAATAGCCTGTTGGCGAAGTTGTTCGAGTTCGTCATTAAAACCGGGCTCTATCCCTGCAATACCTATCAGGTGTAAAATATGGGCAAATTCGTGTACCATAATACTTTCGCCCACATACCGGTCGCCCGGTAAGCCGCATACATTTTCTTCGCCGCAACTGGAACTGAAATCATATTCGGGGGAACCACCGAAACCCCGTGCCCGGCGGTTCCAGTAGGCTATATTTTCAGGTGTATCGCAGATGTTGGCATATTCCGGCAGATCACATACGTCTTCTTTTTCGCCGATGATCATTACCTTGCATCCTTTTTTTAACCATATATTCTTTTACATCGTTGCGTTTGGAAAGTATCTGACGGACAACAACAGCGGTACGCATCAGGGCTTCATCGCTTACTTTTGAGGAGGAAACGATGGGAATACCGTCCGCATCCATATATTTTTCATAAAAGGAAGCAATATCCAATCCGGAAGGTACCGGACCGGGGCGGCTGTTATTCTCTACTGCTTCTGTGATCCGTATTACAAAGCCTCCTCCGGAAGCCATTACTATTTCCAACACTCCGGTGGCAGACTGTTGTATGTTCCTGACTTCATAGTCGGTTGCATTCTTTCCACTGTTCGGGCCATCCTGATAAATAGTCAGGTCGTATTGTTTTCCTGCCGGCAGGAAAGAGAGGTCTATTGCCAGTGTTCTGGATTCCCAGTTAGTCATTCCGCCAATATACCACGTATCCTGTTTGCGCCGGGCTGTTACGATATATTCACCGACCTTTCCCTGTAATATGCGGGTTTCATCAAAAACGACCGGAATGGATGAGAGGAAACGGGTGTAACCCGGTTCTTTTTCATAGTGTGTGGGAGCATCACAAAGCATGGTTAGCGGAGAATCATATACTACATACATGGCCAGTTGGTGGCAACGGGTACCCTGACTCATTGGGTTGTAGTAAGCCGGATGAAAATCACGTTTGGTGGCATTCCGCATGGCTCCGGGGGTAAAGTCAACCGGTCCGGCCATCATCCGTATGAAGGGGAAAGTAACATTGTAAAGAGGCATATCTTTCTCTATCGTACTCCATTTGGATTCTTCCCCACCAAATACGCTTTCAAAATTGAGGATATGGGGATAAGTTTTATCTATTCCCGTAGGTTTAAAATAGCCATGCAGATTCAGGATTAGTTTGTGTTTTGCGGTTGCTTCGGCGATCCGGTAGGTCATGTCTACCGCCTCCTGGTCGTCTCTGTCGAGAAAGTCAATTTTAAATCCGGCTATTCCTAATTCTGAATAGTAAGAGCAGGCTTCTTCTAACTGTTCGTCCAAGACATTGAATACGGTCCACAAAATCAGGCGGACTCCTTTGGATTTTGCGTATTCTACCAATTCGGGTAAATCCAGTGAGGAGATGACTGTCATCATATCACCACTTTTCGGATCGTACCATCCTTCATCTACTATTACATATTCAAGGCCATATTGCGAAGCGAAATCTATATAGTATTTGTAGGTTTCCATGTTGATACCAGCTTCGAAAGGTACACCTGTTAATCCCCAATCGTTCCACCACTCCCAGGCACATTTTCCCGGTTGTATCCAGGATGTATCTTTGATACGGCTTTCCGGAGCCAATTCGTAGACTAAACGATTGAGGGGCATTTCGGTATCTTTTTCTGTTATGGCAAGAATACGCCACGGATAGGTGCGTGTTCCTTTCACACGGGCGATGCTGTCTGTACGTTCTTTAACATATTTCTGTGCTCGCCAGCTATTTTTAGCTGTTGCTGCCGGTAGCGGGGCAAAGAGGCCTTTCAGAGTTGTCTTTTCTGCCTGCAGGAACATTCCCGGATAAGAATATAGGTCGGATTCTAAAATAGTTATTTTCTGTTCTGTTCCGGTGGCGATAGTAACAGGTAAAAAAGCAGGTTTGTCCGCGGCTTCCGATAGGGGTGTTACACTATATATATTCTGGAAGGCCATCGCAAACGGATCTTTTTCGTTGGTGGTATGGGGTAACCAGACAGTTGGGTCGCCCGGAAAGTTAAACTCCGCACGTTCGGCTATTATTTCTATTTCACCTTTGAAAAAGGTATAAAAGCGGTAAGCGACTCCTTCGTTATATGCCCGGAAGATTACTCCGTAATTTCCTTTCATTTTCAGATTTAGCTCATGGTACCGGTTATTTTTATTATTCTGTCCGGAGAGAACGTTAGGCTGGTCGCCCAGCATCCCTTTTCCGGCTACTTCTATCCCTACCGATGAAGCATTGAGGAGTATTTTCCCCTCTTTATGTACTGCCCAGGTAAGTGTTTCCCCGGCGGTAATTTTCACTTCTGCTTTTCTATCCGGTGAAGTAAGGATATATTCTTTTTGGGCTTTTGCCTGGATACAAATCAGGGAGATAAAAAAGGCTGTTAACAGGATTCGTATATTCATGGTTATAGATTGTTTATTTCTTAATACAAAAGAAGGAAGTTCACATGAAAGTAAATACAACAAACGTCTAAAGTTATGTGATTTTTGTCCAAAAAGGATTCTTAAAAGCACACAGATAATACAGATGACCTCTGTTCCCCTGTTCGGCGTAGCGTCCTCGCTACGTCGCTAAGAATTTATGAAGCTCCAGCTTCATGTGAGGCAGGAGCCTCACTTTTTAAAACGACGTAGCGAGGACGCTACGCCGAACAGGGGAACACAGAGACACAGAGGTCTATATTTTGAAATAATTAAAAATCTCTGTGTCTCCGTGTTGAAATTATATATCAATATACTTTCCACTCTATGACACCACCGGAGTATCCGCGGCGATTTACATTTACAACCTGTGGGCCGTTGATCTCGCCGTTTTTATCATTTGATGCAGGTGGCCGCTGTAATTGTACAACGAGGCGAAGTTCGGTTGTTGTTACTGGATCAAAATCAGTACGGTTGTAGGTGTCTGTATCCGTATGATAACCGGAAGGATTGGGTACCTCTTTCCAGGTATTGCCAGATTTATAGAGCAGTTTCCATGATTCCGGTGCTTTGTAACTAACATCATAGTGTTCGAATTCCAGCCAATAAACTTCTACGGCTGATACTTGAGTGGGCTTTTTAAACCGGTATCCGATATTCTCTTCTGTTCCTTCACGTAACCACCAATAGTGGTAAGGGGTGTTAATATCTGCAGATGAAGTGGGTTCGAATCCGTCGTTATATCCGTATCCTCCTATCATTTCGGCTCCGGATGCGAGTGTAAAGAGCGGTTCAGGGATAGCGTATTCTTCCGATTCTGGAATCCAGGTAACCAATTGATTGGCTCCCCGGTTGTTCCAGGTGGCATAGGGTATCGCTTTAAAAGATCCTTTATTACTCTCGCCTTCCAGTAGTACGACACCCCCCAGCAATTCTTTATCATACCGGCTTTGAATAGATGCCTCCAAAGGTATAACCATATCAAACACATAGGGAGCTGGCTGGTCTATTCCTTCCAGACTGTAAAGGATAGGTCCACGTTCCATACTCAACAATCCTTTGTTATACCAGACAGCTTCGTGCGAACGGGTTCTGCGTACCGGCATCCCCATGGATAAAGTTATAATATCTCCTTTGCTCCACTTCCGGTCGAGCGTAATGTATCCTTTATTGATTTGTTTTTTCTCTTCTTTCCCGTTAACAGAGACTTTTATCTCAGGAGCATATCCATCTACATAGCGATAGAGGTCTGTAGGAACCGGTTGATTATTGGCCCAGCCGGGAACACGTAAGCGAATGGCAAAGGCTTCTTTTTCCGCCGGATTTACTTCTATTTCCACATGGCCTTCCCAGGGGTAAGCGGTACGTTGTATCAGGTCTACCCTACCTCCGCCCGTCTGAACCGCAGCATTTCCTTCGACATACAGGTTTATATAAATATCGTTTTTATGAACTGCATATACGTAGGCCGGTACGGAAGCCATAAAGCGGGTTACATTACCCGGACAACAGGCACAGCCGAACCATTCTTCACGGTGATGTACGCCTTCGGAGGCCAACGGATTATCGTAGAAGAATTTATCTCCGTCGAGCGATACACCGGCTATTACTCCGTTGTACAGGGCCCGTTCCAGTACGTCTATGTATTTGGAATGTCCTGTAGCCAGAAACATGCGGTGATTCCAGTATACGTTGGCTATAGAGGCGCATGTTTCGCAGTAGTTATTAAAATTATTCAGTTCGTAATCGGGTCCAAAGCCTTCGCCTTGTGCCCGGCTACCGATGCCACCGTTTATGTATAGTTTGCAACCTGCCATATTATCCCATACACGGTCTACGGCACAGAAGAGTTCCCGGTCCTGCTGAAGGGCCGCCACATCCGTTACACCGGAATAAAAATACCCGGCACGTACGGCGTGACCTACGATTTCATCCTGTTCGAGTACCGGTTTATGATCCTGGCTGTAAATACCCGGGCGACGCCCGTTAGATAAGCGTCCGGCTTCGTCTACAAAGTAACGGGCCTGATCGAGGTATTTCGATTCGCCGGTTACCTGGTATAACTTTACAAGGGCCATTTCAATTATTGGGTGTCCGCTTGGGTATTTGATCTATTTTTCACCCAAACCGAATGTTTCACAAACCAGGTCTGCATTTTTAATGGCCACATCCAATAGGGAACGTTTTCCGGTGGCCTGGTAATGGGCTACTGCTGCCTCGTACAAATGTCCGCAGTTATATAATTCGTGGCTGTTTATTTTTTCCCAGCGGTTTTTGCCCCACCAGCCGGACAGGCGTTCGCACCGGTTGGTTACACAGGTGGTAAGATATCCATCCGGTTCCTGTGCTGCCGCAATTAATGTGATCACACTATCGAGGTAAGTATCCAGCAATGGATCGTATTTTACCGCCAGTGAGTAAGAAGCTCCTTCTACAATTTTATACACATCCGTATCATCAAAAGAGAAATCTCCCTGATGTTCTCCTTTTATCAGTCCGCCGGCTAAAGCAAAATTATCTAACCGTCCATTTATCTCACATTGATGAAAGGCTGAAGGAATAGACACTGTCCGGTTTATCTCCATACGGGGTAACCAAAAATGATCGGTAAATTGCACGTCGGTGAAGGAGACCGGCCTGATCTCACCCAGGCCAATCTCCTGTTTGTCTGTACCGGAGGTACATGCTGCAAACAGAATTGCAATCCCCCACAGTAGTATAAATTTCTTTTTTTTCGTCATACCTTTTATACGATAAATTTATTTTAAAGGTAAGTATGGAACTCAGCAGTGTTTACATGCTTCGTTTCATTTTAAATATTATTGTAATACAGAAGAATGAATTGTTGTACCTTCTACGCGTATCTCATAAGGCCACTGATCCCCCTGCTGTCCGGGTACATGTTTTACGTGTTCCGCCGGAGCACCCATCACTACAAACCAAAGATGAGTTATACCTTCTGGTACCCTATATTCTACCATATCTTCCATAGAGGTATATACATTTGAATAATCATGTTTTCCATCTTTTCCGGAAGCTACAATACCATAATGCCATCCTGCATTTTCAGGGTTGACAGATGTATATCCGCTTTGTTTTGACAATCCCTTAAACCTTACTTTTACTGTTGTTCCGGCAGCAGGCAGATCCAGTTGAATGGCATTGTAACCGTAATTTTCAGGACATTTTTCCGCAGGTACACGATACCAGTTGTTTTGTGTGGCTTTCAATGTACCAAGATGCCGGTTTGCATACTGTTTGGATACTTCCCGTATACGGTCCATATCCCAGTTTATAAACCGCGTAACAGCCTGATACATTTCAGAATTGAATGTACCCTGATCCATTCCGTTGATCCGTTTGTAGGTCATGACAGGATCTTCACCTTTTTCCGATTCACGCCATAAACGGCCAATGAAGTCAATACCATGTTTGTTCGCCCAGTATTCCAGAACAAACGGAGATGAATAACAATTCACTTCGTGCAGAAATGCTTTATGGGTATTATTCATAAACGTATCCAAATGGTAATTTTCAAAATGAATCCAGTCTGGATAATACTGCCAGAGCATATATTGAGAGGTCATCTCGAATATAGTATACTCACCGGAGTATCCCCAGCCACCGTCTATATTAACCATGAACTGGAAGGAATGGCCCAACTCGTGTGCCATGGCGCCGTAAGGAGCACTTTTTACCCGTCCGGGAGATATCCACATGGCTCCGATTGTATCATCTACCCCACCACCATACACTGTACCATCATCGTTATAATAAAGAAACATGATCATTTTGTATTTATCGGTCAGTGAATTTCCTTTTTCCACAAACTTCAACTGATCGCGGTAGAAACAGTACATTTTATCTGTTTCTTTCATTATATCTTCCAGATCAATCCGGTAATCGGGATTTGCACAGGTAGAAGGATGATCGCCAAACCCCTTTTCCCAGAAAACAACCAGATTCTTCGTTTCAGCCATCCGGTGCACACTAAACTGGCTATCCGGATCCTGATAGTCGTTGGTTCCTTCTACGTTCCAGGCACCTTTGGGGAAGTAGATTTCTTTGGTATCTTCTTCGTCCTCTTTGTCCTCTTCCTCGTCTTTCCGCTCTTCTTCATTGGGGCCGGATGTATCCGAGCATCCGGTACATCCGCCCACAAAAAGGGTGAGAGAGATAAAGAGTAAAAAAGCGAGTAGAAATGTATTTTTTCTCATTATCATCTATTATTTATTCATAAGGTAATGCGTCTAATTGCGGAGCTTTTCTGAGTTCTGCGCGGGGAATGGGCATCCAGTACATTCTGGGATAGAAATCACGGGTTTCAATGGGAGTTTCTTTTTCTATATATTCAAAATCGTCATCCCTGTATTTTATAATTTGCAATCCCCGGACCGGCATGTTATTCAATATACTTTCAGCCATTTTCCATCTACGAATATCAAAGAAACGCTATCCTTCAAACATTAATTCGATCTGGCGTTCATATTCGTACTCCGCACGGATATCTATACCTTCGGCTTTTGGCATATGGGCTCTTTCGCGCACTTCATTAATGTATTTCAATGCATCTCCGGTTCGCCCCAATTCAATCAAACACTCCGCATAATTGAGGTAAATTTCACTTAGTCTCATAAATATGCCAGGGCCTGTGTATGAATTTGTACCGCTTGTATCAAAATCGGGGTCCATAAACTTTCTCATCATATAACCTGTTTTGGTAGCATTCCAATATACACTTCCTTTTTCACTGTCACGACCATCCACCACAGACGTACCATCGCCTCCTATATAAAACTGTACTTCACGGTTATCCAAACCGTATCCCCACATATCTCCGTCCACCAGGATATTGGCTTTCAAACGCATATCCCGGCCACTCCACGGATATTCATTTATATCGCCCGGCACATAGGTTGTACCATCGGCATTCTGAAATTTCAATACCACATTGTGTGTAGGCTGGAAAGTACCCCAACCTCCATAGCCACTACCACTACTGGGAGGCGATTGATGCAGGAAAACCGTATTGGAACCCACTACAGCTTTCTGATCGAACTGTTTCAGGAAAATGATTTCCGGATTATCACGATCTAAAAAGAGCTGTACATATTCGTCACTATCAGATACCGGTTTCAGATAATAAATATTCAGGTCGATTACATCTTTGTGTGCCTGTGCCGCGGCCTGCCATTTGGATTGTGTAGGATAACTTTCATCGTACAACGGGCTGGCTGCATATAATAGTGTACGGGCTTTATAAGCCATGGCAGCTCCTTTTGTGGCTCTTCCGAAATTATCAGCCGGATATTCTTCAGGTAACCGTTTGATTGCTTCGTCAAATTCATTGACAATAAATTCCGCCACATCTTCGAGTGAGGCTCTGGTTTCATCATATACTTCAGTATCCAGGGCATGCAGTTTAGAGATAAGAGGTACACGCCCGTATAAACTGTATAACTGATGATAAAAATAGCCTCTTAAAAAATGAGCCTGCCCTATCAGTTGTTCTTTTCTTTCTTTATCACTTTCACTTACTGCCGGTGTTTCGTCTATATTCTCAAAAAAGATATTGATTTCTTTTATATTTCTGTAATTATAATTCCAGGCATTCCAGTTTTCTTTATCCCATCCGAAATGTGAATTATCACAGTTAATATATCCCAGACGGTAATTTTCAGTACCGTAAGTATGCATCTGATACACTTCGTCGGATAAACTTGCCCAACGGGAACCTTTTTGCACTTCCGCTTCCATACGTGAATAAGAAGTATTCAGATAGGCCTCCGCCAGACTCAGATCACTCCACACCGCTGTATCCGTAAAGGAATCCAGCGGGTCTACATCCAGTATATTACAGGAAGTCAGGGATACAAAAACAGTAAATATGTATATAATATATTTATTCAGTTTCATAATTGTATTTCTTTATTTTAATTTCCGATTAAAAAGTCACATTCAGCCCCACTGTAAGAGAACGCTGCAACGGATAGGCCGTAATACCATTTGCATTCGCATTTACTGCATTGGTAGAGATTTCAGGATCAAAATCTTTTATTTTATCTATGGTAAACAGGTTATTCGCATTCAGGTAAACCCGGACATTCTCAATTCCTGCTTTTTTAGATATATTTTTAGGAAGCGTATAGCCTACCTCTACAGATTTCAGACGCAGGAATGCCGCGTTCCGTAACCACCAGGTAGAAGAAAGTCCATTAAAATCGTCTCCATAGGTTTGTTTAATAAATGCACGGGGATATATAGCATTCATGTTTTGTTCATCTGTATGCGAATCACTCCACCGGCCTTCATAGAAAGAAGTCATCATATTCATAGTAGGTTGTACCATTACTTTGGCTTTTGCCTGTCCCTGGAAGAAAATATTCAGGTCAATACCTTTCCAGCTACCATTTAAAGTCAATCCATACATAATTTTCGGAGTCGGCGATTCGTTGATACGTACGGCATCATCCCAGGTAATTTCGCCATCATCATTTACATCCCGGTAAATAAGGTCACCCGGTTTAGCACCATCTATATGAACCGAATTAGCCACCTCTTCTTCTGTCTGATAAATGCCAATTGCATCATACAGTATATATGAATCAATAGGATGTCCGGTTCCACGCTGCCATTCAGGAGTGGAAGTCGCTTCATCAATATAAACGATTTTATTTTCCGCATACGTAAAGTTTCCGGTAACTCCCCATGTAAAATCCTGATAACGTCCCTGATATCCGGCTATCAACTCAATTCCCTGATTATTTACTTTCCCTATATTCTCAGAAGGAAGTACCAGCCCGGCATACGTAGGAATAGAAGCACTTCTTGCAGCCAGAATATCCCATCTTCTGGATTTAAAATAATCAATTTCGAGGTTAAACATACCATTCAGGAATTGTGCCGAGAAACCGACATTCCAGGTACTGGCTTTTTCCCAGGTGATATCCGGATTGGCTGCTACCATATGATATAATCCTTTTTGTACGCTTTCACCAAACATGACACCACTTCCGAAATACTCCAGAGAACCTGCATCTTCATAAATATATCCATATCGCGACAGATATTGATAGGCCGTAACATTGTCGTTACCCATCATACCCCATGAGCCTTTTAATTTCAGGAAGTTTACATATTCTTTTGCAGGTTCGAAAAATGCTTCTTCCGATAGAATCCATCCGGCAGACATACCCGGAAATGCTCCCCAGCGTTTACCCGGAGCAAAGTTCATAGAACCGTCGTAACGCATAGTGAATTCTGCCAGGTATTTATCTTTATAGCTATAGTTGACACGTCCGAAATAATTCTGACGGGCTCTTTTTGTAGAATATCCTTCGTTACTGCGGTCTTCCGGATCATCACTACCAAAATTGATTTCCATTAATGTAGAAGAGAGATAATTTGTACGTCCGGCACCCAGTTTATTAAAGTGGTATTTGTATTGTTCGTATGCGACAAATGCATCTACCTTATGGTCACCAAATGTACGGCTGTAACCGATCCGTCCGTTTAAAGTGGTTTCATTGGTATTGTCCTGCCAGGCATTCATATAAATTGCACCGGTCTGTGACCGTAAATTATTATATTCTCCGGTTTCCCGGTCATACTCAAAAATATCAAACGGATGTCCTACTGTTTTTCCATTCAGGAACCGGAAATCCAATGCCCCGTATCCTTCAATATATAACCCTTTGGTGATATCATCCAGATCAATCCGGAGAGTTGGTTTTAAGTTCAAAACATTTGTAGTTCTTTCACTCTTTCCGGGCAGGTCACTAACCATAACAGCCGCATTTCTGGTTACTCCGTCATACCCTACATGTAATAGACCATTCGGATAATAGGCAGCAGCTGTAGGATTGGTTGTCAGGAAATATCCAAACAGATAATCCGTTTCATAAATACCCCGGTTTCGTTTTTCCTGACGTCCGAGAATATCCATACTGAAACGTACTCTTTTAGATATATTTATATCCAGATTGGTTGTAAACTGATATTGTCCGTAGTCCTGAGCACTGTTTTTATAGATCGCATCCTGCCACATGTATTGTACGGAAGTATAGAAAGAGACCTTATCAGTTCCCCCACTCAACGATATACTATGGGTTATCTTGGCAGACCAGTCTTTTGCCACTTCTTTCCACCAGTTTGTAGAAGGGTAAGAAAGCGGGTCCGAGCCACTCAGAAATCCCTGTAATGCCTCTTCGGAATAGGTTTCCGACCCCACACCTGTATGGCGGCGGTCATACTCATTGGTATAAGTTGCATACTGGTATGAGTTTAACATTTCCGGTATACGGGTAGGTTGCGAATAGGATAAATTTCCGTTATAACTTACCCGTATTTTTCCCTCTTTACCACGTTTGGTTGTAACCAGAATAACACCATTTGCAGCCCGCGCACCATAAATAGCAGCCGATGCATCTTTCAAAACAGAGATAGACTCTATGTCTTCCGGATTCAAACGGGCAAAACTACGTCCGGCAACCCCATCCACAACGATCAACGGATCTGTATTTCCGGTTATACCCTTACCACGTATCAGAATTTTCGCATCATCTTCACCCGGCTCTCCCGAACGTACGTTAGCGATAACTCCTGCTGTTTTACCTGCCAGTGTATTAGTTAGGTTGGCTGCTGCCAGTTTCTTCAGGTCATCACCACTTACCTGGGATACCGAACCGGTAAGAGTAGCTTTTTTCTGCGAGCCATAACCCACCACAACAACTTCTTCCAAACCGGTTACATCTTCATGCATAGTTACTTTGAGCACCGTATTGTTTCCTACTCTTATTTCCTGTTGTTTATAACCGATATAAGAGATATCTAATACAGCCTGATTATTTTTCACTATTAATGTAAATTCACCATCCAGATTCGTCACTGTTCCATTGATCGTTCCTTTCTCTACAATACTCACCCCAATCATGGGGAAATTGGCTTCATCCACCACGGTACCGGTTATGCGAATACCGGCCTGGAATACTTTTGTTACTCCGGGGGCTTCCCCTGCCGCCAGGGCAGGAGAAGCTATTAATTGTGTTAAACAAAGGATTAATGTTATCCGGCACAACATTCTAAAGGGTTTTACGTGCTTCTTCATATTATTTTGTTTTTAATATTTTACAATTTAAGATCAACTTATTTTAATGTAAAAGAATAGGTTTCTTTAAGGCTTGAACCTTCTATCCAGCTTTCATGCAGACGTCAGTCGATATAGATTTCTCCTGTATCAGTGTTATAATACGAGTTATTATCCATCACCTTATTAGATCCGCCTGTTATATCCAGCAATTCAAGGAAGGTATAAATTTCAATTTTCAGACATCCTGGTTTTCCGGATACTTCTTCGTCGAGTACAGAGAACAATACCGCATAATGTTCTCCATCACCACCAAAACCATACTCTGCCATTGCTTTTGCAGCATCCCAGTCATCACCGGAACGTACACATTCTTTTGCATCAAAAATCCGATTTGTTGTATTACGGGTTCTTTCGTTGGCTATAATATTCAGGTCGTATTCTCCGATCAGGTTTTTACTTACATATACATAGATTACTTTACTTCCATCCACATATCCCAATTCCAGATCTTCTTCGGCCAATACCAATGGAACCAGACAACCCTTATTTATTCCTAACGGGATGTTTGTCAGATCAGCAGTAAAGGGAATTTCCACACTCTTTTCCCCAACAGGTACTTTTTTATTGTCAAAAGAAAATGCTCCATCCGGTATTACGCCATAAGAGGTTCCATTCCGTGAATTAAATTCATCAATTAAGACGGATCATAGTAGAAGTTTACTGTTAAATCATCCCCTAACATACTATTCAATTCAACAACAAAGGATCCGCTATAACTATTACGGGATGTATATGCCGGGAAAATAGCAGTGGCACTTGCACCAACAATTGTAACTCTTAATTCCGTCAACTCCACTACGATGTAAACATATTCATCCTGATCTATTACATATAAAGGATTAGAAGATTGTACTTTGGCCGGCAGAATGTAAATATTATCTTCCGATAAATTATCCGCATTTATTTTTCCGTTAAACACCACTTCTCCAAAACTATTTACATAGGCTTCTTCAAAAGTGTAATTAGCTTCCGGTAAAAGCGTATAGTCTACTCCACCAACTGTTAAGTCTGCTTCCGTATCAATAACAACAGAGAGATACTTAGCTTCCAGCCCGGAGAAATTAACATCAGCTACGATCTGAATTTATTCTACCGCTCCGCTATTCTGCACATATTCCAATTTGACCATTTCTTCGGGAACATTTACTGAAACGGTAACCGGAGACATATTAACAGCTAATAAAGCGGTATTCACTTCTTCATCATAATCAATTCCATCCAGATTATTCGCTGTAATTTTCACTGGAAGAGCATAGGTAGATGCTTCTTCAACCGAACCAGCCATTTCAAATAGTTTTTTGGAATAAATCTCTACAGTAATGGTTGTACTGTTTGATTTCTCTTCAAACGATACAGAGTTTGGCAGATTATAATACTCTGCAGGCAATAGTTTGTAGCTGGTGCCCTTTTCAGCATTATAAGCAGTCAGTATCTCCTAATCCACTATAACATCCATGGTTAACTCTTTGGAATATTCATATTTCCGGGTATATTCCAATACATACGTCTCTATCTCATTCAGTGAAACCACAGCGACCTGATTAAATCCGGCAGAGGCCAGTCCGGGATCAAAATTAACGCCTGATGTAGGATTCATCAGATCATCACTACAACTGCCCAACAGGAAAAGTAGTAGCATTACAAAAGGTAAGTTTTTCAGTTTTTTCATATTAACACTAAGTTTTAATTAGACATTCATCTATCGTAGAAGACAAATTAAAAGACATTATAGAAGAATGGATGCGAGAAACCTCCAAAGGGATAAGATATTTATCTAAGGAAAACCAAAGCACACAAAATAGATAAAATACTGATTAATAAAAACTTAAAAACAGATATAGAGATTTATAT
>JAJQAZ010000014.1 GCA_021203545.1 Tannerellaceae bacterium
ATGTGTTTATAAATTATAGGTCGAGAATGAAAAAGAATAAAATGAGTATAAAAAAGGTAGTAGGAGCGCTTTTAGGTGTTTTGCTTCTCTTACTAATAGTTTTGGTTATTAAAACAATGATATATCCTTTCCGGACAAATGATACACCAGTGGGTACTTCTATGATGACAGTGCCTGTAAGTGAGAAATCGGTCAAACGTTTTGCCGGTGGAATACAAATACCCACAATCAGTGTGGAGAATTATGAAGATACAAATTTTGAAGCGTTTGACCGTTTCAAAGTGTATTTGGAAAGTGCATATCCTGAAGTTTATAGCAAGCTTGATACCATGACCGTTAATACATACGGTTTGGTATTTCGCTGGAAAGGGAAGAATCCAGATTTGCGTCCTGTTCTTTTATTATCTCATTATGACGTGGTTCCCGTCGACGGATATGATGAAGAGAATTATTTTACAGGAGATACTATTTTCCGGATAAACGACCCGGTGCAGTTACCGATAGACGAAATACAGGAGGGGTGGACTTATCCTCCATTTTCAGGCGCAGTAACCGGTGGGCGTGTATATGGCCGTGGTACGCTGGATATGAAAGGGATGCTATTTGGTATTATGGAAGCAGCCGATGCGTTATTGGTAGAAGGTTTTCAACCGGAACGGGATATCTGGTTTGCTTTTGGCCAGGATGAAGAAAATGGTGGCCGGAACGGTGCGGTGTTAATTGCAGACTATTTTAAAGAACAAAATATACGTTTTGATGCTGTGTACGACGAAGGTAGTTTTGTGTTAGCTCCGGGAGTGGGTGGAATCAATAAACCGATGGCGTTGGTGGGTGTAGGTGAGAAGGGATTTCTTACTTTGCGCTTATCTATCCGCGGACTGGGTGGGCACTCTTCTATGCCTCCTAAAAAGAGTTCGCTGGTAATGGCGGCTGAAATTATTGAAAAATTGAATAATAACCAGATGCCGGCCCGGATTATTGCTCCGATTCGATCTTTCCTGAATAATGCGGGAGGTGAGATGGGATTTGCTTCCCGTTTGGCTATTTCAAATCAATGGCTGTTAAAGCCTGTTTTATTGAAAACATTGTCTAATTCGCCGGCTACCAATGCACTGGTAAGAACAACAACAGCCTTTACGATGATGAAAGGGAGTGATGCCAATAATGTGGTCTCGGCTGTTTCGGAATTGACCATGAATTTCCGGATTTTACCGGGTGAGACAGTGGAAGATGTAATTAATCATGTGAAAAAAGCCTGCGAAGGGTTTGATGTAGATTACGAAGTGATCAATGCCCGTGAGCCTTCAGCCATTTCTCCGGAGGATACAAAAGGCTTTAATATTATACGTCAAACGGTGAATAAATTATATCCGGAAGCGATTTTCTCATCTTACATAACAATCGGTGGTACGGACGCTTATAAATACCAGCTTGTAAGCGACAATATTTACCGCTTTATGCCTATTTACCTCAACGATTACGAGCAACGGACTATTCATAATGAAAACGAGCATATTTCGCTGGAGAATTTCGGTCGTATGATAGAGTACTTTAAAGAACTCATGACCCGGTATGAGGAGGCCTGACCGCATAATAGGCAGAATGATGGAAGAAAACAGAAACAGGAGAAAAATAGCAGTAAGTGGTGCCGGAGGATTCATCGGATCTTTTCTGAGTCAATGGTTTACGGAAAAAGGATTCACCGTTTTGCCTCTTCATAGGGATTTGTTTGATTCCGGTAATCAACTAAAGCTGGAAGAGGTAATAAACGGTTCTTATTGTGTGATCAATCTGGCCGGAGCTCCTATTTTGCATCTTTGGACAAAGAGCTATAAAGAAAAGTTATTGAATAGCCGTGTGCATACAACCCGTTCGTTGGTCGAAGCTATGCTTTGTGTACCTGATAGACCCAAAGTCTTTATATCAGCTTCGGCTGTAGGGTATTATCCGGCAAAAGGTTGTTTTGACGAATATCATCTTCATAAAGGAACCGGTTTTTTATCGACAGTATGCGGGCAGTGGGAAAAAGAAGCTCTGGCTGCTTCTCAGGAGATTCGCACAGCAATAACCCGTTTTGGAATTATTTTAGCTGCAAAAGGTGGGGCTTTTCCTAAAATGTCCCTTACATCCCGTTTCAAAATATCAACTATTTTAGGTTCAGGAGATCAGTACTTCCCCTGGTTAAGTGTAGTGGATCTGGCACGGGCTATGGAGTTCCTGATTGATCACTCTTATTTATCCGGTGTGTTTAATTTCACAACACCGGAACAGATTACATATCGTGAATTTGCTGATGCACTGAAAAAACATTATCATGCTATTGGTACAGTCCGTATTCCGTCTTTATTGCTGGATATGGGGTTGGGAGAAGCGGCGGATTTTATTACTCAGACTCCCTGTGTTTTACCTGCCCGGCTACAACAGGATGGCTTTACGTATCAATATCCCACCTTACAGGATTTTCTGGCTTCCCTTTAATTGTATTGTCCGTCTACCGGTTTTACAGGAACGGAGAAAATAACCGGAAGAAGGCGTCTTTGAATTTTTGACGTTTCGGCCTGTTCATCCAATCTTCTTTTATTAATTTTACCGAGTCGTTCAGATCATTTTGGAAAATCTGTTTTGCCTGTGCGGTTACCTCTTTATCATATATAAACAACATATCTTCAAAATTTAGTTCCAGGCTCCGGATATCCATGTTAGAGGAACCTGCAATGGTTAGATCATCGTCTATAATCATCATTTTCGAGTGAATAAATCCTTTATTATATTGGAATATCTCTATATCACACACCAATAATTGTTGCAGATACGAATTTGCCGCGTACTGTACTTTCATATTATCGGATTTCCGGGGCAGGATAAATGTGATTTTTATTCCCCCCCATAGCAGCCGTTTGCAAGGCAGCCATAAGGCTACTGGATGGAACAAAGTAAGGTGTTTGTATCAGGATTCTTTGTTTTGCCTGTGCAATAGCCTTAAACATGCCGGACATGATGTTCCGGTATATTCCTAACGGTTCTGCACTGACAACCTGTATAAGAGTTTTTCCATAATTATCAACGGGCGGGAAAAGGGTGGGAGATTGCAGATACTCTTTCCGGCAAAAATACCAGTCTACAATAAAAATGCTTTGCAGCCCCTGGGCGGCCGGTCCGGTTATACGCATATGCAGGTCGCGCCAGATACCCCATTTTACTCCGTAAACATATTCGTTCTTAACGTTTATACCTCCCGTATAACCCACTTTTCCGTCAATTACTACAATTTTGCGGTGGTTCCGGTAATTTATCCGGGGAAGTACTTTTGCTTTGGCCAGGAATATAGGAGAAAAAACTTCTACTTCAATCCCCTCTTTTATCAGTTCTTTGAAAAATTTGTTTTTTGTCTGGTTACTGCCTACCGCATCGTATATTAACCTGACTTTAACTCCTTCTCTCCTTTTCCTGACGATGACATCCCGGAATCTTTGCCCGGTTTCATCCCCTCCGAAGGTGTAATATAGGATATGGATATGGTCTTTTGCATTTTCCATATCTGCGAAAAGATGGTTGAATGTATCCTGTCCGGTGGAATAGAATTCAATACTGTTTCTGGGAAACACGGGTAAATGAGATAAGTAGCTAAGAAGTTTTTTCAGTTGATGGTAAGTGGTTGGATAAACGGAACATTCATTTTCTTTGTATCCGAATTTTGGGATAGTAGCGGTATTTACTTCGTTTCTCATCTGTTCATACTGCGACTTCTTTTTATTCAGGTTTCTTCCTACAATGATGTGAGCCAACAGGCCTATAACCGGAATGAATACAATGACAAATATCCAGCTACTGGCTTTTACCGGATTACAATCATCATAACTAATAATGATTTTGTAGGCAACCCTTAATAGAAATATGCAATAAATAATAATTCCAATGGTAATCAGAGTGCTTCCCATATCCTGTTAATCGTTTTATGAAAAACAATTACAGGCTATAAAAGTTGAAAAAACAGGACAGCCACCCAATGGCTTAAAAGATTTTCTTTTTAAGTGTTGAAAACCAAATAAACGCAACAATTCCTTTGCACATACTGGTAATACTGATAGCCCACCATACCCCTTCAATACCTATGTGTGAGGAGAGAATAATTGCAAGGGGTATTCTTATAATATTAAAAACTATACTTATGATAGCAGGAGGCAACGTGCGTCCGGTTCCATAGAATAATCCCTGGGTAGTGATCTCTATCATCATAAACATCATGGAATATCCGTCGATTCGTAAAAATATACCTCCTGCGGTATAGGCTTCCTGCTCCGGGATAATCAGGGAAAAGATTTCTTTCCCGAAAAAGACAAACAGAAGTGTACACAACAAACCTAAAATAGTTGTCATGGTTAAGGTTGCCCGGTAAGCACCCCGCAGGCGGTCTTTTTTGCCTGCGGCGTAATTTTGGGCTGTAAAGGCACTAAGGGCTGTACTGAATCCCTGGGATGTATTCCAGGCAATCGCTTCCAGTTGACCGCCGGCTGTTAATGTGGTTAGCCCGATATGTCCGCCATGTATAGAAGCTGTACGTCCCATCAGCAGGTTAATAATCGCGAAAAACATATTAAGTAGGGCAACAGGTGTACCCAATATAAATATACGTTTGGTAAAGTTGCTTTTTAGTCGTGTAAAGAAAGAGAAACCGTTCAATAACCTGTCTTTGTAACGTATCTGATGGATAAAAAGTGCCACAACGACAGCCTCTGCAATCCAGGTAGCACAGGCTGCTCCGGTTGTGCCCCAGTCCATTACAAGAATAAATAGCGGATCCAGTATCATATTAAGGATTAATCCGGCTCCGCTTAAATAAAACGGAATCCGGCTTTGCCCGGAAGCGTTATAAATACCGGTAAATGCAGATGTCAGAAAAACAAAAGGAAATGCCGTGGATACGATTTTCAGATATTCGATGGCATTTTTTTCAATTCCGGTATCCAGTTTATAAATACCGATGACAGGTCGTGCAAATAAAAACAGAGTTGTAGCACATATCAGTGCCAGCAGTAAAGAAATTGTTACATTGTGTGAAGAATAAATCCGGGCTTTCTCTTCGTCCTGTGCTCCGATACTTTGCCCTACACTAACTTCGGCTCCTACTTTGTTAAGTAAAGAGAGAGAAACAGTAAGCCATGTCAGAATTGCCACAGCACCAATTGTCGCCACAGCTTCACTACCTAAACGGCCAACCCAGATCATATCTGTAATACTATATGCCATCTGAATGAAAGATGTGCCCATTATGGGCATTGCCAGA
Source organism: Tannerellaceae bacterium (assembly GCA_021203545.1). Lineage (GTDB taxonomy): Bacteria > Bacteroidota > Bacteroidia > Bacteroidales > Tannerellaceae > UBA4116. The sequence goes on from JAJQAZ010000014.1 coordinate 5,285, forward strand.
TTAAATAGTTGGCGCCCGATAGAACCTTTAGTAAGGTCTTTTATCCCCCGCATTTTATAATTGATAATTCACAATTTACAATTGATTGCAAAGATAACTTGTTTTAATTGTCCATTATCAATTATCCATTGTCAATTTAATAAATAAACTTTTCGGCAGACGGATTGTTTTAAGGTATACTGTAGCCTGTATCAGGTAGATAGTATAGAATTAATATCAAAAATATACGTTACTAATAATTAAAGTAAAAACAGTTATGAAGAAAGTTTTTCTTATTGTATTTTCTATTTGTGCTTCTTTGGGAATAACCTCTGCACAATCAGGTTGTATGAACTTGTTTCCGGATCAAAAGGGAGCAACTATGACCAATAAAACATACGATGGTAGTAATAATCTGCTAAGTACTACTGTTTATACTGTAGGAGATAATTATGAATATAATGATTGGGACGGAACGGCAGATATTTCTTATCAAACCGTTGATGCTTCAGGTAGCATTCTGTCCCGTGGTACATTACAGGTAGATTGCCGGGACGATAATTTCTATATGAAATCAGTGAATACAAGTATTATTCCTGATTTTCAGGGTATGGTATTGGATAATGTTGATTTGATTGGCAATTTCCTTGATTATCCGGACACTTTTGCAGATGGTATTTATTCACAAACATTTGAAATGGATGGTGGTGAATTTACTATTAAAACCAAAGATAAAGCCGATGGTTTTTTACGTGTAAGAGTCTATAACCGCCAGTATGATAAAAATGAAAAGGTAACTACACCTGCCGGAGAATTTGATGCCGCAAAAATTACTTATACGTTAGAAGTATATGACAGCAATACTAAAAAAGAGACCACTTACCAGGGAGTAGAATGGTATTCTTATAAGTCAGGTATTGTACGTGCGGAGTTGTATGATCAGAATAAATCTTTACAGGCATACAGCCTTCTTACTGATATGAGTAATTAATTAACAGGAAAATAGTAAATATAAAAGAGAGGGAAGAATAGAGAGTTTTTCCCTCTTTTTTTATTATATAGTATAGATGTAGTGCTTTTTATAGAAGAAAAGGGAACTGAAATCAAGTTAATTTATATAAAACGGAATTATGTTTTTAGGATTCTGAATAGTTGTAAAAAAATATTGTAATTATTTAAAAACGGACAAATATAAAGTAAAAGCGTACCATTCTAATACCATACTTTTGTAGCGTAGTTGTTTTATGTTTTTCCGATAAATATAAATAATCCCTGATAGTGAGTCCTAACCGGAAAAACAAAGTTGATGATAAATGATACATCGCTTTAGATGGAAATGTTATACAGATTAAATTATATTACTATGGTAAGATCGTTTATACGGTTATTTTTATTTACACTTATCCTGGCCACTCCTGTTCTTGCTAAAGGACAAACAGTAGGAGTAAAGACCAATCTCCTTTATTGGGGAACCGGAACTCCTAATATGGGTGCGGAATGGGGATTTAATGAAAAATCTTCTCTTGATTTTCAGGTGAGTTATAATCCCTGGAATATTGACGGTTCTGACGACAATAACAAAAAGATTGCTCATTGGATGGTTCGTCCGGAGTATCGTTATTGGTTTTGTGAGAAATTTATGGGTCATTACGTGGGTGCTCATGCTTTTTATGCACAATACAACATTGCGGGACATAAAATCCCTTTATTACTTGAAAGTGATGCCGATCAGTTCCGTTACAAAGGTGATATGTATGGTATAGGTATCTCGTATGGGTATCATTTAATACTTAACAGATATTTTAGTCTGGAGTTTACACTGGGTGTTGGTTATGCCAGAATGAGCTACGATAAATTCCAGTGTGTTCGTTGTGGTGATAAACTATCTGAAGATACCCGTAACTATTTTGGTCCTACCCGGGCCGGTATCTCTCTTGTATATGTATTCAATAAAAAATAACCGTAACGTCATGAATAAAGTACTCTATATATTAATAACAACTTTCTTTTTCTCTATCTCTGCTTTCTCTGCGGAAAAAGAAGAACCGGTGACAATCACTCAACAATCCATCAAAAAAGTTGGCGACCAGGTAGAGCTAACCATGGATATTGTTGTAAATAAACTGAATTCAAAGTATAAACTAACTGTTACTCCTGTTATTTATAATACAACAGAAAAGAAAGAACTGGAACCGGTTCAGATAGCGGGTAAATACAGATATATTGCAGACCAACGCGAAGGTATAGCTGATGAAGATGTGTTTGTTATTACCAGGAAAACGTCTCACACAATACCTTATAACGTATCGATTCCTTATGAGGATTGGATGGCGGAAGTGTCTGTAGATGTAAAACAATTTCAGGAAGGATGTTGCTCATTTGATGAGCCCGGCCGGATGACAGTAGCAGAGAACAAATTATTATATTACCAGCCGGAACCCAAATTCAGACTTGATCCATACGATTATGAATTCACAGAACTGGAACAGTACACATTGGATAATCCGTTCCTTCATTCAATGGAAGATCATAACCAACGATATGATATTCTGGTGAAAGACCGTGATAAAGGAACTTCTGTTGTCATCTTTACCGTAGGTTCTCATAAACTGGATATGAATTTCCAGGGTAATAAAGATGCCCTGGATGCGATAGCCAAAGCGTTTAAGCTTATTGAAGACGATCCGAATGCTGTACTTAAACATATTATGATTACCGGTTATGCTTCCCCGGAAGGTTCGCTGGCATTCAATACCGCTTTGGCACAACGGCGTGCGGAAACTGTAAAAACTTATATTCAAAGTATTCTTTCTTCTCCCCGTAACGAATTGTTTGAACTCCATAACGGACGTGAAGATTGGGACGGACTTCGTGAGAGAGTAGAAAATTCTCATATGGCTGAAAAGTCTGAAATTCTGGAGATTATTGACTCCTATACCATGGAACAGGAAATCCGGAAAACAAAACTGAAACAACTCAATGGTGGTGCTCCGTATAAATATATGTTGGAAAATTTCTATCCTCCTTTACGTAGCGCAGGTTATGTACAGGTATTTTATGAAATTGACAGAACGGCTACAGTTGCGACTGCTGTTACCGACGAATTGGGACGCACCACATGGGTGGATCCGGAGAGCCCGGCCAATGTAAATATTACCCGTATCAACGAAGCGCTCAAATTCATAAAAGAGAGCGATTTCGAACAGGCCCTCACACAACTCTTACAAGCTAAAGACGATCCTAAAGCATTTAACTTTATTGGTGTATGTCACATGATGATGAAAAATTATGATGAATCCGGACAATGGTTTAGAAAAGCTTTGGAAAACAATGATCCGTTTGCGCAGGAAAATATAGACCAACTCAATATGATGCGACGGGTAGAATTTTAAAACATGCAACTAACGATATAAAATAAAACTAACGAATTATTACAAACTAACTAATTTTTAAATTTATGAAAACAACAAGATTTCTGACAGCTACTTTAGCTGCCGGGCTGCTCTTTACAGCCTGTAACAAAGAAGATGTATTGGATGGTGGAAGACAAAAAGGTGAAGTAGCTTATGCTACAATCGTACTTGAAGAAGGAACAGTTCCTGTAAAATCAGACACAAGAGCAACTGAAGCCGGTACTGCGGAAGAACGCAAAATTACTCAATTGGAATTATACATCTTTGATGAAAACGGAGACCGTGATCCTGAAAATGGTGGATATGCAAGCTTTACCGATTCTGATGCCACTGGATTTTCAAAAGTAGTAGCTGTAACTGCCGGACAAATACAGGTTCTTGTTGCTGCAAACATGAACTTAGGTAGTTTAGGAACAGCCAACCTGGATGCGGTTAAAAAATCAATTACAACAGCAGCAAATGCTTTGCCGGGTACTAAACCTTACGAAGTTCCAACAGCAGGTATTCCTATGGCAGGTGCAAGTGTTGGTACAGAAACAGTTGTAGACGAAACGGCGGATACTGAAATTAAAGTAACAATAAGCCGTCTGTATAGCAGAATCAATACTCCTACAACAACTCAAAATACTGTAGTGAATATTACAGATGCTGATGAAATAAAAAAACTGGAAGATCTGGGACTTGACCCAACTATTACAGAATTTGTATTTAAAGGCTATGTTGTTATTAATGGATTAAATCATTCGTATGTGCTTAATCCGGTGCTTCTTAACAATAATACTTGGACATTAGATGCTGATATGGACTATCATTCTTCAGAGTACGATAATCAGGGTCAGATTATTGATGTATATAGCGGTAAAAAAGGTGCGGACTTCTTCTATTCAGATGCAAATGACGACTATGTATATGTATACGAAAATACTCCTCAGACGAAGCCCAATCCCGGAGGTATAACAGTGAAAAATTCAAAAACTTTGTATGCTCTGCTTATAAAAGGTGAATTAACCGATGGTACAGAAACTAAAACACGCTATTGGAGAGTCAATCTGGCAAAAGAATATGATTATAAAATTTTCCGCAATGGATATTATAATACCGAAATCCAGACAATCAAATCTGTAGGATATAATACTCCTGAAGAAGCGGAAGAAGATGACAATAAAGAGGTTCCCGAACCAGGTGAAACAGGTATCGTAGCAAAAATTACGATTGCCGACTGGCAAATTTTTGATGGAGTGACTGACCTATAATCCATCGGGTCTTTCCTTTACTCTTCCGGAGAGAATACCGCTTATTCTCTCCTGGTAATAAACAATTTATACCCAATAAAAAATCATATAGTGAAACAGACAACTCTAATACTAATGCTTTTACTGGCACTAACCGGTTGCCTGGAAGAGGGTATTGACGGATGTCCTGATAACATACGATTGACTTTTCTTCATGGTGATAGTAGTGAACGTTTTGACAGGGAGATAGGCAACGATGTGCAGCTGTTTCTCTATCAGGACGATCATCTCTATTCGGCTACCAGAATTCCTTATGAACAGATCAAAGGTGGCAAAGAGTTTATCATGAAAAAGAAGTTACCGGAGATATGGACATTGTAGCATGGGCTGTTCCCACAGGGGAAGAGAACGTGGAAGAACTTCCGGGACTCGAAAAAAATGCAACCCGTTCGGGACAAAATATCATTATGGATATCGAAAACGGATATCATAAATCATTAGGCCATCTTTATCTGGGCACAGTAGAATACAAAGATACCGATATAACAAAAGAATCTGTGTTTAATGTTTCTATGATCAACAGTATCTGCCAGTTTACAGCAACAATGAATCCTGACGAATCGGTTAAAGCAGACAATGGTATCTGGACATTGCAGGTAACCGGTATTAAAAGTGAAATGGATCTGGATCTGCATCCTCAGGGAGAAGATGCGACCGTGCTGGCGGAAATGTTTTTAGACAGCCAGACTGAGATTTTAAAAACCAATATGCATGGTTTGCTGCCTTCGGCCGACGACCAGTATATTGCAGTAAATGGCTATCTGGATGGAGAACTTGCCTTCACCGTTAAAACTCAGCATCAGGCTAAACCGGGAGAAGTAATTCATCTTCAGGTGATACGTAAAAGTGTAGTTCTTTCTGTAAACGGCTGGGATATATACGATTTAGTCGTAGACTGGATGTAAAACATGTAGTAAAATTTATATTAAAATGAAAAAAATATATCTGCTTTTATCGCTGTTGCTGATCGTACTGGCCTCCTGCAAAAAGGATGATAACCTGGCGGTCCCGGCAATAACCGGAGATGAAGTCGAGGTAGAATTTAATTCTCCCATCGCTTATGGCTCCCGGGCAGGCGAATCTGTAGAGCAAAGAATACCGGAGCTTGATTTGGTGGTATTTGATAAAAATGGTAAGTATCAGTATACCCGGCAGGCATACAGTTCAGATTATGCAACATTCCGTTCTATCCTGATAATAGATAGTAACCTGACAATCTACTTTTTTGCTAATTCACGCTCGTTACTAAAAAAATATGAGGAAGAGAATGTGTTAGAAGAAGAAGCACTTCTGGCACAACTGGAAAAGAACCTTCTCCTTAAGGAACCAACTATTTCAAATAATGGAAGCGTAGCGTTACCTATGTGGGGGAAACTAACAAATGTAACCCTGAGTGATAGCCAGATCAATAATCTGGATGAGGTAAAACTACTTCGTTCGGTTGCTTCGGCCGAAGTTATATTCAGTGTACCGGAAAGTACTTTCAAATTTACTGAAATATACGTTTATAATCCTGTAACAACAGCGTTAATGGTACCGCATAGTTCTATCTATGATAGTGATATGAAGGTGTCTGATCCCTACTGCCTGGATAATTTTGTAACCGGCTACCGGTACGATTATTCAGCTTTTGTCAAAGATCAGTCTGTGATAGAGGCTGTGTATATGTTCGAAAATGATGCTGACGAAGCGAAAAATCGTAAGCGTACCCGTCTGGTAGTAGGAGGTGAATATCAGGGAAAATTAACCTATTATCCGCTGGATTTTAAAGTTAGGAACTCATCGGATCAGGATGTGATTATGGATATTATGCGTAACCATAAATACATTCTTGAAGTAACAGCCGTAAACAGCGAAGGCTGGGACGACCCGGACGAGGCTGCCGAAGCTGCTGCTGTAAATCTGGAGTATGACGTAATAGACTGGACTGAATCCACGGATGGAACCATTATTATAGACGGACCGGATTTCGTATCTATTGAAAGCCGTAGTGTTACGTTATATGCGGATGCCGGTTCCTCCAAATCTTTAACATTCTCAACCAGTGTTGCTATAGGGAAAATAGAGATGGATTTCACTAACGAATCCGGTGCTCCGGTAGTAAATAGTGAACAGGTTGTGGTGGAAACAGAAAACAGCCATTATAAAGCCGAACTGATTTTTGAAGGCCAGTCTATTACTCACCTCCGTATTACAGCACCCGCAGAATATAACGCTGCCCATGCTTCGGAAAAACTGACAATTAAAGCCGGAAGAATCAAGCTGATAGTTTCTATAGACCGTCAGGCAGATGGCGAGTTTGATTGGGGGAACGGTGGAAATAACGAGGTTATTATTGGTGATTAAATGAAATTTTAATAATAAAGAATTAACAATGAAGAAACAACGTATTAACATATTACAATTCCTGACGGCACTTCTCTTAGGGCTGGTTTCTGTATCCTGCCAGCAGGATGATTGGGGAGAAAAAAATAATGCATCCAATCCGGATGGTTTTATTTTGAATTATGAAATAAGTAATAACAGAACCGATACAAAAGCTTCGGTTGAATACGAAGAAGGAGAAGATTTAATCTACTCTTTATATGTGTTGTTTTTTGAGTATTCAGTACATGCGAGCGGTAAATATATCGCAACAATAGATCTTTCTCCGGAAGATGGTTTACCCATGGCTGATATCGGTACTAAAAAACTGATATTTGATAGTGGTTCGGGATTGAATCATCATTCGGATTATACGATGCTGGTACTGGCCAATCCTGAAGCAGCCTATTCCGGTTTTGACCTGGATCAGTTTAAGCAGCAAATAGAAGGTATGAGCGAACGTGAAGTTATACAATTTTACGATTACTCTGTAAGTAGCGCAGACTTTAAGGAGGACACTCCGGAATTTGATTATCAGGATAACAGCCATGCTATTGAACAGAGTTATCTGCCTATGTCTGCCCGGGAAGTGAAGTCTAAAGATGCATCGGAAGTAAATGTAAAACTGATTCGTAGTGTATGCCGTTTTGATGTAAATTGTTTGGATAATCTGAAGAACGACTATAAGTTGGTCTCGGCTTCTGTATGGAATGCAATGAGAACAACTGCTATCTGGGATCGTAGTTTTAATGAATTTACAGATTATTCGCAGCGCTTCTACGGAGTACATGCGGATGAGGGTCAAATTACCGGCGGGCTGTATGCTTTCGAAAATTATGTAAAAAACCCGGAACAGGATGATAATATAACAACCTGCCTTATACTCGGACTTGAAAATCTGAGTAGTGGCCATATTGAATATTTCAGAGTAAATATCAACGCTGCCAATATGGGGCAACAGCTAAAAAGAAATAATGTATATGTTACTACTGTAAAAAATGTGATAGGCACCGGTGCCAGTGACGAATTGGAAGCATACGAAGGTTCGGAGTTCCTTCTGGACATCGATATTAATGGATGGAATCTGGATGATCAGGGAAATATTCAATACGATGGAGATAATATACTGGCTATTCCTACCAAAAATGTAACGCTTTTACCGGATGGTGAAACCCGCGATTATGCAATCTTTACCTTAGGAACAGGTACACTTGAAATTTATGAAAAATCGTTAGATCCCGGTTTAACAGCCGAACTGGATGGTAAAACACTTATCATAACCGTTACACCCAGTGCCGAAGACAGGACTGGTTATGTAATACTTCGTTTTGGTAATTTAAAAGCGACGATGAATATCCAGCAAACCGGTGCACGTACAGACCGCCTGGTCTTAAGTGTTGCTACTTTGCCTTCTTTCTCATCTGTTGCTCACGAATCCAATAGCGGATATATAACTGTTTCAAGTTCCGGTCCATGGACGGCTAAATTTATAATGGTAATTACTTCTCTTTTGATACCGGATCTGTCGCGATAACCGATGAAACCGGAGATGATGGAGATGGTTTTACTGTATATGCCATAGATACAAATACTGATCCGACACCAAGATATGCATTTGTATTAGTAACTCTGGATAGTAATATCGAAATGAGCCGTGTATTGGTATTGGCACAGAATGGTATAGGTGGTCTTGGTGTCAGTCCGGAAGGGCCGTTGCACTTTACAGCTATGGGTACTACGGCTGGAGATAATACACAGGACTTCTATGAAATTACCGTAGATGCTTCGGACGGTGATGGCGGTGGCGGTAGTAGCACACAGTTAGAGTGGGAAGCCAGACTGATAGCCGGATTGGAGAATTTTACAATTACGAACTCTGCAAGTAATAAATTTACGATACAGGCAACCGAAAATGTAACAGCTAACGATTTTTATTCTGTAGTCCGGGTATCCTTAAAGGCAACTCCAACAGTTTACAAAGATATTACTATAACCCAGTCCTGTTATACGTTAGAAATTAATCCTACTACAGTAAATGCTATTGCAACTGCCGGTGGTAGTACATCACCGATAACAGTAACAACCTCTTCTGTTAGTGGATGGTCTGCAAATGTTGTGTCAACAATTAATCAGGCATACTTTAACGATACGGAAGGATTAACCTCTTATAGTGACGTTAACGGAAAAACATTCACCATAACCTATCCGAAACTTTCCGTACCCAATGCCACTCCAACTTCTACGGTTACTATCGTAGCATTAGGTAAAGATGGAAATCCTACTGCTGTGCAGAAAACATTACAGGTACAGCAAACATCCTTACCTTCCAAGAATGTAGTATGGCAGTGTTATAATGGACAGTATGGTACTATTGGAGGAGGTAGTTCCAACATAAATACCTGGGCGAATGTTTTAAGAGCACAGGTGTTAAATACCAGTCTGTTTGGTCCCAATGGTGCTGTGTATATGCCGTCCGGATTTACTATTTCGTCGAATAGTACAACCCCATCTGCAAATACCGATATTTACCAGACCAACTATACCTCCCCAACTGCAAGTAATGGCCGTTTAATAAATAGCTGGTGGCTTGCCTCAAACAATAGGGTGTTAATTGTAAATCAGGATGGCTATATGTCTGGTGCAATAAGTAATCTTGGTTTAGAAACGTATGGATATAATGGAACTACTTGTGGACTTGCTGCTTCGCAGGAAAGAGTGTTTAATCCCGATCCGGCTATTTTAAATAATAAACTTATTAAATATTTGTTGGAAGAAGGTCCGTTTACAAAAGGAGACACTCCATTAACTCCGAATGATATACATTTTGTAGGAAGAGATGGTGCTAATAACTGTGTAAACCAGTATCCTTCGGAATTTGTACCTATTTTGTTGGATCCCAGAAACAATAGTAGATGTATATTTGGTATTGACCCGGTAAGAAGACTTATAATTTGTGGAGATGTAGACCTTTATAGCAGTGGTGGTAGTGCATCTGCAAACTATAATGGTCCTTACTCTGTAGCACATTATAAATTCCTCAATAATGTTATTGCATGGGCAGTAAATGTAGCTATTTATGGGGATGACTTCCTGGATCAGTTTAAATAAGAAAAACGAATTGAGTTAAGTGAGTTCGTGAGTAGATTTTTTAATGGTTAAGTAAGGCCGTTCCCGTCCGGGAGCGGCTTTCTTTTTTGAATATAGGATTATCCTGAAATAAGTTGTCTTCCTGATCATGTCAACTTGTTTCAGAATGTTACTAAACCGGCTCTATCTCTACCGGTTTGATTTATATATAAAGAAAAGCCTTACTCCGGGATACTCCTGAAATCTTCTCTAATTTACTTCCCCAAAAGTTACGTACGTAACTGTACAAACTCACGTACGTAAGTGCACCGGATGACGTACGTAAGTGTACCCAGTGACGTACGTAAGTGGGTATAGTTATGTACGTAAT
>JAJQAZ010000184.1 GCA_021203545.1 Tannerellaceae bacterium
GGCCGATCTACGATTCCCCTCCGACCAAAAACTCTTAAGTTGATGGCATTGGCGAAGACGCTACGCCGAACATCTGAACAAAATTCTTAAACTCACAACATTGATATCTCACCATTCCGGACAAATCAAAAAGGCAAATCGGATTCCGCTATTATATAATATAATGTATAGCATTAACAATTCAAAAGAACTTATACGGTGTCACGCTCAAAAATCACTTTTTACTTTATTCATTCACTTTATTGTTATTTTCATACATGAAACCACACTATTATTTACGTTTTAACACTTGAATAGGTCCTAAAAAGTAAAATCAGAACTTTGAAACGGTTCTAAAACTATTATCAAAAGTTAAATATTTATCATTTTCCGACAATTTTTTCCTATTTCCACTTTATAAAATAAACAATCATTAACTATATAATTATTACATATATAACTTTTTTAACAGAATCAAATAATATAAAAAGACCATTTTAAAAGAGTTTGAGCCACATTGCAAACTGTAAATCTTACTATTAAATAGTAAGATTTTGAGATTTAATAGAAGTTAATTTTGCAAATGTCCCTCATTTGCAAACGTTTGAATATTTAAAGGAACCCTTTAAATTTGCGGTACATGAAACAATAAAGTAGAATCCAGTGTGTTTAAAGAATTCTACACTTTTACCAAAAAACTAAAAACTAGATTACCTAATGAAGAAAATGAAAAGAATTAATATTGTCTACCTAACTATAAAGACCAACTATCGAAAACATGAACTGTTTTTTCGAGTCAAATAAACCGGAAGAACCGTTCCACAGTAATAAAAACAAATTGAAATCTAATCATAAAATTATTAACTAACATTTCACACATTATGAATCTAAAAAGTTTACTCGCAACTGCAATGGCAGTGCTACTTCTGGTATCCTGTACCAAAGAAGTAACAAAAGAGATTTACATTGAGAAAGAAGAAGGGCCAACAAAAATTAAGATTGCCCTCAGTCCCGGTGATAATGGCACAAAAGCAGGTAATCACTACAATTTAAAACCGACAGACGACGAAAATTTGATTTACAATTATGCACTATTCATTTTTAACTCGTCCGGTTTATTAGAAGAGTCTTTAATTGCAACAATTAGCAGTACAAGTAATGGGGCCAAATCCTATACAGACCCGGAATTTGCAGATGGATTAACATTTTCTGCTGCTGAAAACCCAGGCAAAATAGACGACAACGGACTTATTACCCTAACTGCCGGTAATAAAAACATTCTTTGCTATTGTAAATGCTCCGGCTCATTTGCTTGCTATTCAGAATAACTACATCAATAATAGTTCATTAATCAGAACCACAGCACAATCGGAAAAATTAAAATTTGATGATTTATCTGCAATTGTAGGTGCGTATAACAGTACAACTTACACAGATGAAGGAATCGTTTATTTTGAAAATGAACCGAATGCAACTGCAAGCAGCAGCACAACTCCTATACCGGGAAGCAACAGAGGATTTATGATGACTCCTCCGGATGGTATGATAGAAAGATACTTACCGGAAACAGCTGACGGTGCTTTTCATCCTATTAATATAGAAGTAGGACGCGCAATGGCTAAAGTGTCTTTAGGATCAAATCTTGTTCCTAATGATGATATAACTCAACCGGCAGGTAATCTGGATGTTTGGTCTTACAAGATTGTAAACAATCCTAAAGAAATGTTCATTATGACCAATTGGTCAAGTAGCAGTTTTATCACACCCTATTTTTCTGATCAGACTGTTGATGTAACTAAATACTTCGAATCTGAAAATAAAATTGACGAAGCTGCTGCTTTGGCAGCAGGTTTGACACAGGCTGAATTAGATGATTTAGAAGAAAACTACATGCCTGCCAGTGTTGATGGTAGAAAAACATTTACCTATTGTATTGAAAATGCAAACCTGACACCCAAACAAGGTAACTCTACTGCAGCTATTGTTAAGGGTAAATTCGAACCTAAAGCTACTCTGTTATGTGATCCTACAGATCCTACCAACCAAACAGTTTCTCCAAACTCTGATGGTACTTTCTGGCGGATATGGATTCCGGAATACGAAAACGCTCAACAAGAAAAAGCAGGAGATGTATACGATGACAGATATTTCACAGCAGATCCTACAACTGAATTAGCTAATCTGGGCTTACCTGCGAATGCTTTAACAGCAATAGATCCGGATACAGATATCAAAGAATATCCCGAAGGAATATGTTATTATGGGGTTTGGTTGTATAATGATCAAAATGATGATCAACCCTGGGGTGTAAAACGGAACAAATATTATATGGTAGATATTATTTCAGTATCCGGAGCAGGCGAACCTGACGAAGGAAATGTTATTGATCCTGAAATTCCATTGGAAGAACAAACTGATATTAAAGTAAAAATCACTGTTCTTGACTGGGAAGGTATTCCACAGGGTGGTGCTTTATAATCAAAAAATATAGAAAACTGACAAACAAATCCAGTTGGAAGGGAACCTATTCCCTTCCAACTTCATTAGAAAACAGTAGCCCTGATTTAGGTAATAAAACAGAAAATGTACAGAATGAAACAAATTTTATTCATACTTTTTTTTATCTCCCTATTCTTCTCCTGTACGGACGAACTAACGCCCAGTACCGGAACAGACAAGGATAATATTACCTATACTACAGGTTATCTGACAATTGACATAGAAAATCCGGATCTTACTACACGATCAGACAGTTGGGATTTCAAGGACTATTTTTAAAGTTCTGAGATTAAAGACGATGATGGAAAAAACGAAAGATGGCGTCATAATTTATCTTTAGTGTACTTTGATTCTGATTTCCGTCTCGAACATTTCAGTATTGACACGATTGCCAATCTAACCCACGATTCTGGTAGGGCATCAGATATATATGGTGAGGGTAAGCCCGAATATATGGCTTTTACGTTAGGATATCAGGGACTTAATATAACAACCGGAGCTCACTATTTTTATATTCTTTGCAATCTGCCTTCAGATTATATGTATTCACTACGTGGCTATTGCCTGGATAGAATAGGAGAATTAACAAAAGACGAATTTGAAAAACTGGTACTAACACCATCAGCATTAGGAAAAGATTGGGGGGAGTATATGCTTGAAGATATTGCCGGATACCCGGTAATTGCCTACGAAGGAGCTGAAAACGAAATGATAAAACCTCGTTGTTTCATGACGAATGTAACTTCACCTGCACCTTACTACCTGGCTCCCTACACAATTATGCCAGATGGAGGATCTTTCCCGGCAGTTAACGGATTTACGATGACCATCGGTAAAGCCTTCGCCAAAGTATCAGTAGCGTATGTAGAAGAGGAAGCCGGCCAACGATTATCCGATGTACAATGGCGGATCGTTAATGATCCGAAACATACCTATATGCTACCTAATATATTTAAAGGACAGGTACATACACCTCATTATGATGCTGATCCAACAGGAAATTTCGATGACTATTTTGAAAAGTATTTTAATCCTAATTCACACATTTCCAAAAACATACTCCTACCGGACTCCACTAATTTCAGCTGGCGGACAGCAACTACCAAAACAACTATTGAAGAAAATGAGAATAAAAATCATGCCTATTGCTTTGAAAACGGAAATAAAACAGTCTTACAAGGAAATTCGACCATGGTGTTGGTTAAAGCAAAATACATACCTGAACAATGGTTAAACCCGGATGATAGCCCGGGAAATGAAACCTTAGATGGAACTTTTTGGCGTATCAAAAACAATAACGGAAAATATTTGTCCGGTTACTACAATGCAGAACCCGGAGTCGGCAGTTCACAGGAAGCAATAAAATACGAGAATGGGATAACCTATTATCCTATCTGGCTCGAAACAGACGGCAGATATATGGTAGAGCGGAACCATTTCTATAAAATAGCCATTACAGATGTATTAAGTGCCGGAGCACCTGATTTAGACAATGTAATGGATCCTATGGAACCATTAGTTTATTCATCAACAGACACCAAAAGTGCAGATTCAGGGAAAAATCTGCCGGAAACAGCGACCAGTATCAGATGGAAACAAAAAAATTAATCATATTATTCATCGGAATCCTGTTAGTTTCGGCTTGCACCAGAGAGGTTGTGGTAACAACTCACGGAGAAGAACCGCAGGAAAAAGTGCCTGTGTCTTTGCGGATCCAATGGGATGAAGCTGTTAGAACCAAAGCGGGTGATTGGGAATATGATAAATATTTTCCTGAAATACGGGAGGAAGAACAAAAAGTCTCCAATATATTTTTAGTTGTCTTCAAAGACCGGTTTCTTGAACAATATGATTATTACTTAGAAGGAAATTTCATACAACAAAATGATTATTCCATTTTACTTGAAACAGAAGATGAAGGTGATTTATTGGAACTGGAACCCGGTCCGCACTTTTTTTATGCTATATTAAATATACCGATAGAACTTCAAGTTCATTACTATCCCTACTGGAAGGTCAGGAAAGAGTATTAACCAAAGATATATTTGAAAAAAGCTGGTATCCCTATCACTGGAAGAACTAACCGGCAATGAGGAGCATTTTATTCTGACAAATAGTGAACCACCTTCACCCAGAACAATTTATACAGAAGAACAAATTAAGAACAATGATAATCTCAATAATATTGTCAATCTTAAAATTGGCCGTGCTGTAGGAAAAATATCTTTTGCCTATGTGGCCGATCAGGTACCAACCGGTGAACTGCATGGTTCACTGAGCGAGATTGAATACAAAATACTAAACAACCCGGCCCAAATGCATCTGATGCCGGTTTTTGAAAACGAAGAATTAATCACGCCACATTACAATTATACAACTTATCCGTCCGGTTATTTTACTCCCCGGATCGTAAACAATCAGATTGTTGATGATACGACTCCCTGGTTAACAGCTACAACACATCAGGATTATCTTAATAAGGAAGAATTTAAATATGGATATTGCATAGAAAACAGTAATAAAAAGCCGTTAAAGTCCACTTCAACCATGCTGTTGATCCAGGCAAAATTCACCCCTACTGTTTGGGTAAATGCCGATGGTACAGTGAGTGGTACAAACCCCGACGGTACAAAAGGAATCCCCGGAGAGAACGGCACCTTCTATCGCATCGGGCATTATAGCAGTACAGGATTTTTATATGCTTACCTGCAGGGATATTACAATGAATACCCCGATCCGGTCTTAGCAGAATTAGGCCAACCACTTGCCACCCAGGGAGGAGGGTATTATCAGGCAGACCAATATCCGGAAGGAAAAACGTATTATGGTTTCTGGCCTGTTAATGCCAACGGCTTGCACCACACAAAACGAAACAACTATTTCAAAATAGCGATTACCCACGTACACGGAGCAGGTTATAAAGAACCAGGAGATACAGTTGACCCGGATATCGACCCGGACGATCTGGCAACCCGGGGACGTCTGGCCGTCAACATCGAAAGCTGGATTGACGAAAAAGTGATCGTAACCCTTGGACAAGAACCGGAAGAGAATCCGGATATTAACACCGGTATAGAAGACTGGAATGAAGAAGACCAGGAGGAGAATCTGGGAAGTGGTGATGAAATAAATTTAATTAAACAGACAACAAGTATACAAATGGAGAAAATAACAACATATAAAAAGATAACCGGCATATTTATTTGTCTGTTCCTCTTTGTATGCTCCGGATGTATCCATGAGACACTCGACCCCTGCGAAGAAGACGATTTTGAAACCTGTATCCGTTTTAATTTCCTATACGACTATAATATGGAAGAAAGAGACCTGTTTGCCGAACAGGTAGACCATATAACACTCATTATCTATTCTAAAGAAAGCGGAGAACTGGAACAAATAGTTGAAGTACACCGGCAGGATATGGAGGAAAATCATACCATCAGCCTCATGCTGTCACCCGGAGACCATACAGCCGTAGCCTGGGGTAATATCCACACGGAACATTACAGCCTCCATTCCCATGAAACAACGGCTAATCACCTGTTAGAAATGACCTGTATCGATAAGCAAACCATGACTACTACACGTGCCAATCCCGGTTCGCTGTTTCATGCTTCACATACCTTTACGGTTGTTGCCGGAAATGAAGAGCCTATACCGATGAAAATGAAAAAAATTCAAACCAGGTAAAAGTAATCATCAAAGGGTTAACAGAAGAAGATTTGCAAAAAGCCGAAGAACGCTTTACGTTACGCCTGACCTCCAATAACTGGCGATACGACTTTGCCAACGAAATCAGTTCCGAACAGGCAGTAACCTATTTGACGGAAGGTGCTCAGGAGGAAGATAACCCAACTCCGGGAGAATTTACAGTTGCATTCACATTCTATCCGCTCCGGTTATTCACCTACGACATGGAAACAGTACTTTCCCTGCGTTACAGAAACGAACAGACAGGTCGTCACACAGAACCACTTGAACTACCACTTATTCCATACCTGCTACGAATTGCAGGCTACTCAAACACCCCGGCAAACGATAACGAATACCTGGACCGCCAGGACACTTACGAAGTTCCATTCGTACTGGGAGTAGACATAAACGGCAACATTAGCATCGAAGAATGGGACGGAATTCATCAGGGAGGAGAGTTATAAAAAAGCTATTAACTATAAATGAAAGTATACAACATATGATCACATTGGAAAAAATAAAAATAAACAAACGGGTAGTTATCTATCTGCTTTTATTCTGTTTTATTTCCTGTGCCGATCAGATCGATACACCCACACCTCAGGGGGAGGAAACACAACTCACACTGATCCTGAATACAGGAAACTACATCACACGCGCAGGCGAAACAGATGATACGGCCATCAATAGTTTACACGTTGTTATATTTGAGAAGGAGTCAGGCACCTACCAATACAAATACCTGACCACCGCCTCCCGGGGAGAAAATGCCAACCAGTACAACGTACGGTTATACACTACGGAAAACAGCCTTAAACTATTATTGATAGGTAACATTAGCAACACTGCCACCCTTATTGACGGGGCAACCACAGAAGACGAAATCAGAGAAGACCTGGTATTGAATTTCTACGGAGAAGAAACAGCCCATCTACCCATGTATGGCGAAATCGTTTACGAAAACGGCATCTCCGCGGAAGGAGTACCCAACGGGGAAATTAGCATGCTACGTTCTGTAGCCGGAGTAGATATCAGCATAAAAAACGAACTTGCTGGTACCTTTGTACTTAAATCCATTCAGGCCTACCGCGCCAACAACCGGATACAGGTTATTCCTGATCCATCAGCAATAGCCTCTGACGAATGGAAAGTAACTAATCCTTCCATACCTCTGGATGCAGAAAGCGTCATCACAACTTCACTTGTCAATGCCGAAGAAGCAACAGAGGCATCCCCGGTCCGGATCTATCTGCCGGAATCCGAAGCACCCGCAGACGTGACTGCCGATGCGACCTGCCTGATCATAGGAGGTATTTATACCGGTTCCGGACACACAGGAAATACAACTGTCACCTATTACAGGATAGACTTCAAGGGAGAAAATAACAACATCGGACAAATACTCCGCAACCACCTATACAAAATAAAAATTACAGGTGTAGACGGCCCCGGTACCACCCATCCCGACGATGCGGATGAGCAAAACATACAAACAATAATTTACGATTGGGGAGACTCTAAACATGAAGTGGAATTATAAAATATTGAATAGTCTAACGGAAATAAAATAAAAAACATATGATAAAGCAAACATACCTGATAATATGCATTCTACTGGGAATATGGCTCACAGCATGCCAGGACGACGACCCAATAGAAAATTCGTCTGTTATAGATGGTGATCTAGTTGAAGTATCTATCAAAACAAATGTACCAGCTATTACAGTGCAAACCAAAGCAGACGCTACAGATGCTGAGAAAAAACTCACTCATGTAGATGTGCTTGTTTTTGAGGTAAAGCAGAACGGAGATGAGACATTTGCCTACCGTACCACACACTCCAACAATTTGAATACATTAGACTATGATAATATAGAGATCAAAGCCAAACTTCAGATGAGTGGCGAAAATAACGAAAAATACCGGATCGTTTTCATTGCCAACCTGGAAGAAGAAGTTAATGACTTTTTCAATAATAACCCAAATGTAGGCACCTTAAAAGATGTGTTGTTAAAAGAATTGACATTCAAACAGGAAGAAATATGGACGGACGACGAATCTAACTTTCGTCCACTACCCATGTGGGGCGAAAGTTCAGGCACATCAGTAGTTACTAAAAACATGTCATCTACTGCGTTTGGCACCATTAACCTTTTGCGAAGTGTAGCACGGATTGAGTTAAGTGTATCCATATCAGGCAGTGGAAAAACAGACGGATCAGATATTTTCGAGATCAAAAGCGTAAGAGTATACAATACACGTGAAGAAGGCCGTGTAGCACCCGATCCTGACAACTTTTCAAATGAAGATGGAGAAGTAACCGCCCCGTCATTAACAGACGGTACTGTACTGATCGACACAGATCACACCCAATATACAGTAGCGAATGATGCTGAAAACAAAGTTACCGGTATCTACATAAATGAGAACGAAGCTGATGAAGTATTCCTTATTATTGAAGCAATTTATAAAAAAGAAAATCCTGATAACCAAACTCCAAGCTTCTATAAAGTTGGTTTTTACAATACTGAAGACGAACCGGTAGACATCCTGCGTAACTTCACTTACAATATGATCATCACCGGCGTAAACGGAGAGGGTGAAGAAACCGAGGAGGATGCTGTGAACTCTACAACCAGTAGCCTGACTGTAAGTATGACAGAATGGTCAGGCGGTGAAATGAAATATGTAGTCTTTGGTGGAAAGTATTACCTTGCAGTAAGTGATGCCACTCTAACAATTCCAAAGTCAGCCGGAACATACGAATTAAAAGTAAAAACCAATTATTCGACAGGTTGGAAAGCTGCTGTTTCGGAAGGTAGCTGGATAACAGGTCTATCACCTGCTACCGGTTCCAAAGATGTTTGTGAAACAGTCACTTTTAATGTTGCCGAAAATGACACTTTTGACGAACGAACCGGTATAATCAGTTTTTCCTGCGGAGAAGATTATTTGTCTTTGGAGGTGCATATTATTCAGACAGATGAGGAAGCCGTTTCCTTAAAAATCCAGGTGAAAGATGAAAATGGGGAATATATTGATTTGGATAGCAACACCTTACTGTTTCATTCCGGAAATCATTATGAGATTAGTCCCCGTGAATTAAAAATAACCTGGACACCAGCTTCCGAAAATCTGATCGTGGATTTTCTTGACCCATCTTTTGAGTGGGGAGCGGAAAATGATATTAAAACAATCTATGAAAATGGAACTGCTCTTTTAAAAGTCGTTCCGGCCCCGCTGTTAGAACGTTCACCAGACGATTGGTATCCGGAAGATGAAACTGAAATAAAAATACAAATAGGAGGAGATAGTTCAACAAAACGGATCCTTTCTGTAATAAAACGACATTTTGAAGTATATATCGAGCGGTCTGAACTATATGAACTGGATGGAGAAAAACACTCTTTTAAACTCTATAGTAATACAGCGTGGAAAGCTCTTTTTGTGGATACGGATATCCTGAGACCCTATATTGATATAATAGGGAATAATCCACCGGAAGGAGGAAATAATCTGGGAAATGATATGAGCGACTCCGGTGTTTTTATAGAGTTTAATCTTATAAAGCCTGGTCCTGAAGTGGGTAGTATAAACAGCGAGGTGGTTATCAATGTTGAGTACGATGATTTAGGTGAAACAGTTACAAAAAGATATGTATTTCGTGCCTGGTATGAAAATAAAAGTTCAGACTATATAGCCGGAGGAGATGCGAATTGTTATGTTTTACAACCCAATGGTAAAAAGATACGTATACCAGTCAGCCAGGCTAACCGGTCAGCCCGTATGGGGATACAAATACAGGAAGGAGATGAACTTACTCCTGTTTTTATCTGGACTGACCATGAAGGTGGATACGGAAAGGTCACAAATCAGAATAGTGCTATTAAGAATATTGAAGTAATAGGAGACGGTTCTACTGCCATACTTGAAGTAACACCGGGAGAAGAGGCCGGAAATGCTGTAATTGGTATCACAAAAAAAGGTAGCCAGGATATCTTATGGAGTTGGCATCTGTGGGTAAGCGATTTTGATCCGAATAATAATGATGTAGATCGTCATGGATTCCGGCATTATCAATTCCTGGATCGTAATCTGGGTGCTTTAACAGATGACGCGTCAGATCCGAAAAGTTTTGGTTTTTATTACCAATGGGGACGTAAAGACCCATTTCCATCAGCTAAATCTTTCGGTAGTAAAGAGTTCATTGATATTTTTGATGAATATGGAAATAAGACAGAAATAAAAACAGAGAGTAGGCCAGGCTCCTGGGATGGCGAAGGACCCATATTCCTGGAAACAGCCATTCGTAAACCGAATACTTTTATAACACATTCCGATTCATGGTTAACTGCCAGTTTTAGTCTTTATCAAAACGAGGTATCCCAATACTGGAATGAGAATGAAACCAGTGATCTTGAATATGCTACAAAAGGCGTATTTGACCCTTGTCCTGACGGATGGAAAACATCTCCGGGTTCTTTGAACTCGAATAACCAATGGTATGTTCTTTTTTCTGCTTTCAACGATAAAGATACTTATGCAGAGGTGAAAAAAGACGCAGGTGGAACGGGACCTATAACTGAAGCCGTTGATATTGGAGTCTGGCCTTATGCCGGTACTATAAATGGCAGTACCGGAACTTTAACGGGTGAGACCCTTGGAAGATACTGGACGGGGAATAAAAGTCCTGATAGAAACCACCAGGCTATTCATAGTCGCTTTGGAACCAATAAGCATCCAAGTGAGGTTTATGCCATGTCTCATGGCTTAACTGTTAGATGTATGCGCCGGACTGATAATATGCGATAATTAAAATTTTGATTAAACTAATTATAATCCTATTTATATAAAAAACCCCCGGAATTTAAATTCCGGGGTTTTTTAGTATCCAATTCCCGGCAATAAAACCATCCAACTATCATTTAGACAATTCTTTTCAGCGGACACAGGATTTTTAAGAAGGAATAACCTCCTACAACTTCTCACCATTTAAATGCAAATTTAATATTTTATTGGATCACAAATAAATAATCATTTAACCATGGACAATAATTATGTAAGTCGGTTTTATGTAAACGCCTTACCTTTGTAGCGTAGTTATTAATATTAAAATTGGTAAGTTTATTTCATTCTAACGTACGGGAAAACAAACAAACTGGCCGAACCTACAAGTAGTTATTTAAGAACAAATAAAGTCCTGACAACATGAATATTACGAAAATAGTTCTTTTCGCAACGGCCCTTTCTGCACTTTTCATTTCCTGCGAAAAAGAAAACATAGTAGAAACAAAATCCGCGGCAACCCGTGTGGCAGAAGAAGAAAAAGAGATTGGATACGTCTCTGTTTATCTGGAAGACCCTACCTCTATTATGACCAGAGCAGGGGAATATAAAATC
The DNA here is from genome assembly GCA_021203545.1 of Tannerellaceae bacterium. Classification (GTDB taxonomy): domain Bacteria; phylum Bacteroidota; class Bacteroidia; order Bacteroidales; family Tannerellaceae; genus UBA4116. The sequence continues at coordinate 11,572 of JAJQAZ010000184.1, forward strand.
CATAACCTCTCCTTTTTTGTATTCGATGAAAATGGAGTACGGGATGCCGGATATGGGTATCAAACATTCAGTTACACCGGCAGTCAATACACCTTTGTGGCAACTCCCGGAGAAAACAAAACAATTATTGCCGTAGCCAATTTACAGCACCTCGGAGATATGGAACAGGCAGATCTGGAAACCGTACAGCGTGCCATCCAAAGAGTGATGTCACAAAAACCCGGAGAGATTCCGGCAACCGGCACAGCAATGGCTGCACAAATTTCCGGTATTCATATACAAAAAAAGATACAGGTGATTAAAATGACTTTATCCTCTTTTTGATAGCAAAAATATTTTTTTTACCCAAAGTGATGTTCACTGAATCACAAGCCACTTAACCCCTATATATAAGCAAGTTACGGTGAAGGAGGGGTGAATCACCTATCCTTCACTGAATCACCTTCACCCTCTTCCACAAAACAAGCCATTCCCCTATCTATCAAACATATACCTCACAATCTTCCTCGAAACACAAAAAACAGATGAATTTATACCGGTATTTTTTAAGAAAATGAAATCCGTATATAAACCTATAAAGCCTTTCACTGCCTTTTTCGCTCTCTTTCCGCTGGCCTTCCGCTGGCGCAGATTTAAATCTGTGCCCCATTCCACTGTTGGGCTGTTGGGCGTAGCGTCCTCGCCAATGCCATCAACTTAAGGATTTTTTCTTGTTGGTCGAAGGGGAATCGTAGATCGGCCTTAGCCAATTGCAATCCCCGCCTGTGGAATATAAGGATTTGTAATCCGCTTAAAGATTCCTAACTCTCTATTTAATGGGTATTCATTTGTTTGTCGGACCACAGATCCTAATACTCGTTAGTCGGGGATTACAAATCCCCTCCGACCAAAATGTCCTCCATCCCACTGTTGGGCGTAGCGTCCTCGCTACGTCCTGAAAAAAGAATAAGGCTCCTGACTTATTTGGGCGAAGCCCACCTACCATTCTATATATTCTATTTGTGAAGCTTACGCTTCATGCAAGGCTGGAGCCTCACTTTTATAAACGACGTAGTGAAGACACTACGCCGAACAATATCCAAACAAACAAACAAACAACCGTTTCTCCAACCCACAAACTTTCTTAATTCATAGAGAGAATATATACAATAAAACGGAGAAAATTTCGTTATATAAGGCAGAAAGATCAAAGATTCGCGGTCTTTATTACTGTTCAACGGCCGTTGCACACGTGTGCAACCCGGGTTGGGCAGGTGCACAACGGCGGTTGTACAGGTGTTCAACTTCCGTTGAACAGTAATAAAAACCGCGCTTATTGAACTTTTATGCAGCAGACAGGAAAGGAAAACGCACGGACAATAACATTTTATAAACACAAATACGTATGACAATCACGTACCATTACTTTAAGAATCCGGGGAAAGACGACCAGCATATCCACCCCCGTGTAGTGAACGCAAAGAAAATAACAATCAGTGACATTGGAGAAAAGGTAACCGGTAAATGCTCCTTTACGGCAAGCGATGTAAAAGGAGTTATGGATGCCGTGAAAGATGTTATACTGGATGAGTGGAAAATGGGCAATTACATCCACTGGGACGAATTTGCTAACATATCTCTTGTACTTGAAAGCGAACCGGTTACAGATAGTTCGGATATGACACCTTCGCATGTAAAGATTAAAGTAATTCGTTTTGAATTACTGCCCGATGTAAAAAAGAAAATGAGACATTTTAGCATGCAACGCTCTACAAGGCATTTTACTACGACTCCTTCTCCGGCTGTACGGCAACAACGAATACTCTCCTACCTGCGGAATAACGAAAATATTCAAAGCAGCAAAGCCGCGGCAATCAGCCATTGCAGCCGGGGAACCGCTTCAAAAGATTTACAACGAATGGAAAAAGCCGGCCTGATCCGTAGTTACACAGGATACGGTCAGACTTTATATGCATTACCAAAAGACAAAATGCCATGAAAAAAGTAACTTATCTGAACGGAACACTAACCTACCACAAACCGGTAACGCTTACCAATATAGTAGCCCGGGCTGGTATTGATTGAATTCAACCGGCTGGGAAATTTCAGCGAAGCGTGCCGGCTGCGGAACCTGATAGAACAGTATAAAAAACCGTTGCTTGCTTTTGTGGGATGCAGTGGGTGCAGTGTAAAAGTGGTTGTGCCCTATACCCTGCCGGATGGTACCCTGCCCGCCACCCGCGAGGAGGCAGTAAAATTTCATGCGCATGCCTACATGCGGGTGGTACTCCATTATCAGGAGCAATTTCACCGGAAAGTAACACTGAAAGAACCTGTGCCCGACCGGGTATGCCGCCTTTCGTGGGATCCGGATTGTTGCTATAACCCGGATGCTGAACCTATTTTGATGGAACAGCCGGACAGGATGCCGGAAAGAAAAGACGAAAAGATAATAACCGCCATAGCTCCCTATGATCCGCTGGCCGGATTATTGCCGGGACTGCAACGGTACGAAAAAATCAGCATGTTGTTTGAAAACTGTAAAAGGCAAATGCTGGACGAAATGGGAAAAACCTGGCAGGAAGATGATCCGAAAAGTTACACCACACAGATCGCCCGGTATTGTTACCACTCCGCCATTCCGGAAGAGACGGCTGTGCGGTGGATTCGTTACGCGGAATACGCGGATAAAAATACCGACCTGGTACGGCAGACGGTACACAATGTGTACCGGACGATGAAAATACCTCCCGGTAGCCGCCCCTGCGTGTCTAAATACCAGCAACTGGTGATGCAGATTGAGGAGTTTATGGAGCGCAGGTACGATGTACGGCACAACGAAATTACCGGCGAGACGGAATACCGCGAGCGCAATTCGTTCTATTACTGTTTCCAGCCGGTAACCAACGAAACAAGGAACGATATGTGTATGAATGCACAAAAAGAGGGCATTCCTATGGTAGACCCGGATATCCGGCGGTACATTGATTCCTACAGGCCGGAACGGTACAATCCGTTGGAGGATTTTCTGGAAAACCTGCCGTCGTGGGATGGTACGGACCGTATCCGTCCGCTGGCAGACAGGGTACCAACTACCGATCCGCTCTGACGCGACCATTTTTATGTGTGGTTTCTTAGCATGGTGGCTCACTGGATGAAACGCGACCGGATGTATGCCAATAGTCTGGTGCCGGTACTTAGCGGGGCACAGGGGTTATCGAAATCGGTCTTTTTCCGGACGATCCTCCCTCCTGCCCTACAGGATTACTATGTAGAAAACATCAATTTGGAAAATAAAACCGCCACCGAGTTATTGATGGCACAAAACCTGTTGATCAATATTGATGAGTTCGACCGCATCAACCGGCGCCATCAGGCAGAATTGAAACGGTTGATACAAACACCGGAGTTAAAAATACGCAAACCCCACCAGAAGACCTTCCGGATTATCCGGCGGATGAGTTCGTTCTGTGCCACCGCAAACCCCTCCGAACTACTCACCGATCCCAGTGGTAACCGCCGGTACATCTGTGTGCGCCTGACGGGTCCTGTGGATGTAAGCGGAGAAATCAACTACAACCAGTTATATGCGCAGGCAGTAGAAGCAATCCGGAAAGGCGAACGTTACTAGCTGAACACCGAAGAGGAACAACGCCTGAGCCAATCGAACAATCAGTTCCTGCAGGTTCCACTTGAGATACAGTATACCCTGGCCTATTTCCGGAAACCTCAACCAGACGAGGAAGCAACCGGGTACAAAGCAGCCGAATTGCTGGATATTGTTGCCCGGAAATCAAAACAAAACTTCGGAAAAACTACCTCCAAACAATATGCGGAATGGCTGGCCATATACGGCTTCGAACGCCGACACACCCGTTACGGCAATGTTTTTAAAGCAGTTAACATAGAAACCGGCCCAAATAAAACGTGACGATGTGACGAACCTGTGACGATGGGATTCGTCACAGGAACTCACTGATAAAGAGAGCCAAAAACCCCTGTGATTCAGTGACGATCAAAAACAGTAAAAAATATATTTTTGGTAGTTCATTTGGATTGATTCGTGGATGGCGTTAATTATTAAATTTAATGGGTCAGGATCAGTTATCCGGAATGAATGAATGGGATTAGTTGTTCGGTTAGTTGTTCGGTTGGTTGTTCGGTTGGTTGTTCGGTTGGTTGTTCGGTTGGTTGTTCGGTTGGTTGTTC
>JAJQAZ010000071.1 GCA_021203545.1 Tannerellaceae bacterium
CCCCCCCCCCCCCCCCCCCCCCCCCCCCCCCCCCCCCCCCCCCCCCCCCCCCCAAAAAGATGTTCTTACATTAAGCGCACACGGATTAAATAGTATTTGCTTTAGTAGTGAAACGGTAACAATTCCAGTAAAAATCATAGACCAGGTTATTACAAGATTTAAAAATATTTATCTGTTATATGATGCTGATCCGACAGGTATTCAATGCGCTGCAAAGCAATGTAAGGTTTTATCAGGATATAACATAAAAACTATTACCCTACCATTGGCAGGAACAAAAAGCGCAAAAGACATAACAGATTTTTTCCGGTTAGGTTATACTCTTGACGATTTTATTAAACTTGTAAATACCAATCTGTAAGATGTATATTGACCGGGAAATCTTTAATGATTGCATGGAACGTATATTTAGCAGATTAGATGCAATTGAAAAAAAACTCAATATAATAGTACCTAAACAGAGTGCATTAGAGGGTGAAGAGTTGCTGGATAATCAGGATTTAATGATAATGCTAAAATGCTCTCTTAGGACTTTACAAACATACAGAGATAAAAAATATTTACCCTTTGTAAAAACAGAGGGTAAATGTTATTATCGTGCGGAAGATGTAAAAGAGTTCATTCATAGAAAAATGAATCAATAAAAAACCGGAAGAGTATCCCTCTCTTCCGGTCATAATCACCAAAATTCAAACTAATCTGAAAATCAAATTATATGAATTTGGTGATAAAGATAATTGTTTTTTATGCTCTTCTGTGATAACTCCTATTTACATTGGTCTGCTGTGAATTGCTTTGATGCTTTTCTGTTCCTGTGGATGCTTTATTTTGGTTCACTGTCTTAGTAACTGAAGTCGCTTGTTGTGTCGCTTTATTTTTTACTGTTGTAGTCTGGCTTTGTTTAACGTCTCTAAATTCAAGTTTCTTTTTTTTGAACATTAATAAAGCAATATACGTCTTTTATCTGTCCTGTCTTTTTGTCTTTTACTCCCTGTAATTTAATTGATTTACCCCGCTCTAAAGTCTCAAACATTTTATTAGTCAATACAGTATCACCAATTTTTCCGGCTACGTATGTGCCTTTTATATATCTTCCGGGATGCTGGTTCGGTTGTTGGTTATTAACAACATTCCTATTTTCCTGACTTCTGTTTTTTTCTGGGTTATACTGTTGTCTCTGCTCTTGAGTTCGTTTCGGTACTATCGGTGGAGCTTGATAAACTACTTTCTTATAAAACGGATCTACCTTTATTTCTCGTTGATACGTTCCATACTTACCATTTAAAGTAAGATTTACAACCTTTCCATTTTTCACATCATTAATCTGTCTTTCATCTAACAGTTGTTTAAGGGTGTCAGGAATACGAACAGAGGAACAACGAAAAGCACATAACTCATTTGTGTCTTTATCTCTTGCGACAATAAACGGCTCTGGCTTGGCTCCCCTGTAAGGTACTAACATTACCGCTTCATCAGCTCGTCCATTTTGCCGGATTTGTTCTTTTACCTCTTCTGAAAGTTTATTCCCGTTTAAACCTCTCTCCAGTTCTTTTTCAAGATTCCGGTAAGTATGGAGAATTAGTTGCGGGGGTTCTCCCTCGTTTAAGGATTTCTTAAATGATAATTTACATTCTCCCTCATTTACTGTATTTCCGATTCGTGACTGATACCAATAGGTATTTTGTGAAGGATTCCCTTTATATAACTGCTCTAAATCTCCGGCTTTCTCTACATCTGCCTTTTTAATACCGTAAATTTTCTCTATTTCGTTCCAATCTATTTTAACAGGATCAATATAATAGGGTTTTGTTTCCGCTATTGGCTGTTGTGGGGTAACTTCCGGTTTCTGTTCCGGTGCTTGTTGCTGCTTTTCTTCCGGTTTGGTTACTTCTTCCGGTTTTGGCTGTTGGGGGGATTGCTCCTGACTTTTTTCCGAGGTTTCCGTTATAACCTTTTTTTCTTCGGTATTTGCCTGTTCGGTCTTTGGCTGTTGTTGAGGGTTTTCCGGCTTTTTCTCATTACCGGCTTTAATCTCTTTTTCATCAACAGGAACTAATTTATAAGTCTGTAACTTTGATTCATCCTGTGTTTTTTTAAAATCATCTACAACTTTCACTACTTTATTTTCGGGAACTTTGAAAAACGAAAACTTTGTAGGGTTTTGAAACTGGCTCTTCAGATTCGCAATAAAATTATTGATAATACCTTTTGTCTTATCAAACTTAAAGAACTTGCCTTTGTTCTTATTGGTAGCTGCAACGGTCTGTAAATCTCCGTCCTCTGTCTTTCCCTTTACCGCGGATAAAGTTCTTTTCTCTTTATCCATCACTAAAAGAACATCCATTATCTGCCCATCTGCAAATAACTCTTTTTCTGTACTCATAAAATCTAATTTTAAGTGATTAATAAAACTATTATCATTTCAAAATTAGACTCTTACAATGTGCTATTAATGGATTTTACAGTTAGCTGCTTTATATTGCGTAGATATGCTTTATTTTGCTTTAATTACGTATCTTTGAGAAAACATTTAAAACAGTAAGATATGAGACAAGAAGATAGAGAAAAAGAATTTAAACAACAGATGATACAAAATGATACAAATGTATTGGATAAATTCAATACAGATCCGGAGTTTGAATATATCCGAAAGCTATATAAAGCAAATTTCAATCAAATTGTAAATATTGTAAAAGATAGAAGAAATACACCTCGTACTGTATGTGAACCTATTGGACAGCTTGATAATGGCGTTTTATTTAATGATGTGATTAATAAAATGGACTGGTTGATAGATATTAACAGAATGATAAGAGACGGTCAAATAACAGCAAATGATATAAATGATTAGTTATTCCCTCTCCCTTTGTAAGATATAAAAAAGGCTGTCTGAAAAAATCAGACAGCCTTTTTAAATCAATCCATTGCGGTACTATGTGCAACAGCAGTTAAGCGGTTGCTTTAATTCCCTGTATGGATTGATTATTTACAAATATAAGGATTGTTTTCAGTTAAACAATAATCTTTTCGGTGGCTATTTCGTATTCTGCCAAATCTTCATAATTGTTTTTCAAATAAACAAAATCCCTATCTATCTCCGAGGCGTTCTCACTGGGTAAGCGAAAAATCAGATTATTTTCAGTACAATACTTTTCATAAGCCTTTACCGCATCTTCATAAATTGTAGTCATAACGTTTATGTTTTAATTAAAACTTTTCAAATATAATAAAAAGATGTCTGAATATGAATCAAATACCTTTTTAATTTACGTCCTTATTAAATGTTGTAAAGCTGGATCGTTGGCTATCCTATCCAGTTCATTAACTACAATCTCATTTGCTTCTCTTTTTACCTTTTCATAATTTAGTTGTATCTGTTCTTTCATTCTATTATTTCCGTGTTCGTCTGTAAAATCTATAATTTCGGGAATGGGTAAATAATTTTCTTCCTCTCTTTTTATCTTATCAATATCAAGTACGACTTCAGCATGAAAGATTTTCTGTTCTATTTTTTCTCCGAAATTATCGCACACACTTCCGACAAACATACCCTGTGAAAGATTGGATATTTTTGCAGCAGGAATAAGGGAATCTAACTGTGTACTTATAGAGGTGGATTTATCCTGTTTATTAATTGTAATAGACTGTCTTTTCTGTAACACCTTTCCGAATCTATCAGACAGGTTCTTTGCTGTCTCTCCTACTACCTGACCGCTAAAAACATTACCTACTGTATTCTGGATTACCTTACTTTCTTTGTCTCCATAATCACGAGTGAGCTGTGAAAAGTCTTGAAAACCGAGACAAACAGCGACTTTATTAGAACGTGCTGTTGCAATCAGATTGTCTAATCCTTTAAAATATATTGTAGGTAATTCATCAATAATTACAGAGGATTTTAACCTGCCTTTTTTATTAATGGTTTTTACAATACGACTATTATATAGACCTAACACGGCACTATAAATACTTTGTCTTTCCGGATTATTACCTACACATAAAATCTTAGGTTCTGCCGGGTTGTTAATATCCATTGTAAAATCATCACCTGTCATTACCCAATAGAGAGCCGGAGAAATTAACCGGGAAAGTGGAATTTTTGCGCTCGCTATCTGTCCTTGCAATTGTTCCATTGCTCCTCCTTGCCAGGCATTCATAAAGGCAGATAGATAGTTTTCAAGTTCCGGGTATGCCGTTAGAATAGTAAATATATCCGCATATTTTTTATTTAAAAATTCAAGTGCATGTGGGAAAGTACAGTATTTTCCATTTTCATATATTTTCAAAAACCAAATAATTGAAGCAAGTAAAACAATCGGGCTTTCTGTAAAAAAATCTCCTTGTTTATCAATCCATGAGCGGTTTAGATTTAACATTATAGTATAGGCTGATTCATAAGCGTCAGAAATGTCTGTCATAAATTCTGCTTTTATAGGGTTTGCTCTATGGCTCTTGCTTGGATCGTCTATATTTATCATATAGAATTTAGGCTTCACTTTATACCCATCATGATTATTTAATAAATGATTATAGGCAAGTGTAGTTAAGTCTGGAAACTTGTAATCATATATATACATTGCAAACCCTTTTTCAATGTGCTGTTTAATATAACTATTTATAAATGAGGCGGTTTTGCCTGACCCCGGGCTCCCTAAAACCATTGCTGACCTGAAAACATTCACAACGTTGATGAACCCGTGTACTAATTTTCCTTTATATTGGAAACGTGTAGGTATATTCACACTATACTCGTTTTCAATCAATCGGGTTTCCTGTAAAAATGATTCGTTTTCAGTATTGAAAACATCCTCCATTAAGTTGTGCTTTAATAATCGTGACATATAAAGACCAGCGACTAAAAGACACAAATAACCGATTGATATAGTAGTTATATAAAAACCTGTTCTTGCTGATAACGGTAAATTCATTTCCAGAAAAAACCAGTTAAAGAAAAACAGGATAGTTCCAATAATCAGAAATACTATAATTTTCCTCCATGTAATTTTTTCATCTTTTACACCTGTCGAACCTAAACAGGACAAAGCAAGAAAAATAACACAAAATAGTTTTGTATAAATGATTGAATTGAATAAACCTGTTGTTCTTTGGAAATTCAGTAAAATATTATCTACTACACCGATATTTATACCCCATAATTTTACAGATTGGTAACAGAACCAATAAATATTAATAACTACAAATAATATACTAATAGCCCGCATGAATGCCATGACTTTAGCTAATCCTCTTAAATCGTCCTCGTTTTGCATTTTGATTAAGTTTTAAATTGATTAATACTGTTTTCCTTTCTTTCTTTTTCTCTTCTTTTTGAGTTCAGGTGTTTTATCTTCTTCCGGATTGGAATATAGATTTGGCAGAAACTCTGTAAATGTTTTCTGTGGACTATGGAAAATACTCTCTTTCGGGGAGAACTGTTCTACCGAACGGGAGATCTGTTCTCTTTTAACCTCTTGTTTTGTGGTCCGTCCATTTGTGGGCTGACCTCTAAACAAGTTGTTTACATTATTCGCCGAAAACTCTTTTCCTATCCGTGAGCCTTTGAAAACTGCTTTGTATTGATTATCTACAAATGTTACTCCTGTTATTCTGCCCTCGGTATTTTCCCGTAATATTACATCTACATTTTTCTGTTTTAGGTTACTGATAAACTGCTCTAAAGAGGTAGTTCCGTTTAATGCTTGTTGTAATTTGGGTTTAATTTTGTTTTTCAGTTTATCATCTTTCCATTTTTCGGAAGAATATAGAATTTTATTTTCGATAGATCTCAATCCTGCGAATTGACCTAAACGGGATGATTTGATAGGATTCCCTTTCTTTACATTATTATCATCTGTTGCTGAATAGATAATACCGTGATATGGTCTATCATGAAAAATCCCTTTTAGTTCTTCGGCATGTACATTAAAAAGAGAAAGCAAAGTTTTAAGTTCACTAAAACTTTGGAATTGATAATCTTGTAATACTCCTTTTACAGTATTTGAAATTTGGTGTTTTACATTCCCTGCATTATAGTCTACTTTCCAAGAAGGAATATTTAAAACAAACTGTTTCTTATCTGCGGGATTTAATCCAAATTTCTGTTCTATTTCTTCTGTTACTTTTTTACTACGTTTATACTCAAAACTATCATTAATCTTTTTCCCATCTTCTTTAACCCGCAAAGAAACAATATGAATATGATGGCGTTCTATGTCCTCATGCTTATAAACTATATAAGGCTGGTTTGCATATCCCATTTTCTCCATATATTCCTGTGCTATTTCCGATATCTGATTTTCTGAAAGAACATCATCAGGATGCGGATTTAAAGATATATGAATAAACGGCTTTTTGGTACGAACGTCCATCGGCATACACAAATTAAAACTTTCCATACATCGGGAAAGATTTAATGTTCCGTCCTCATTTTCCATTATACGATTACTCAATAGTACTTTGCCCTGGTCTGAATCTACTTTCGTTTGGTTGTAAATTAAAGCACCATATAAGGATGCTCCGATACTTATTCGTGCAACCATTTTTCTTCAAGTTGCCGGGTTAGAATAATGATTTGTTGATTTAATTGTACTAATTGAATAGTCTCTTTTTCCAATTTGTACAATGATGCTAATGCTTTTTTCTCTGTAAAATGAGTGTTTAACAATTTTACAATTTGATTATAATTAACTCCTATCATACGAAATTGACTTACTAATTGAGTAAGTTTTGTGTAATAATCAATTGTGTTTTTATCCACTTTGATAACCTTAAACGTTTCATTAAATATGCGTGCAAGGATAAACCGGGATATATTATTTAATCCTGATTGCTCCAATAATTGCATAAACTTTGCGTTTTGCTCTGCGTTCATTCTAATTGTGTACCGAAAGATGGCCGGATCTTCTGCCGTCTTTCGACCTACCCCGCCGGATGGCGGTTTTTGTTCATTCTTTTGTTTCATTTTTTGCTTTTAATAGGTTTTACGACTTCGGAGTAAAAACCCTCCATGCTCGACATGGCAAGCCTGTCTTTTCTGACAAAAGAATTTTTGTCAGACAAAGACACAGCTTGCTATTAGCTAACGCTAATAAATCCGTCACCTCGTGACGTATAAACACACCACAATAGAAGTTACTCCGGTTACTAATCTCATGGAACTATCCCGGATGCAAAGTAAGACCTATTTAGAACCTTGTAAAATAGAGGGAGCTACGCAAATCTACGCAAATCTACGCAACATGAAGCAGCTTTTAAAAACGGGTACTTATTCTCTATTTCTTTGCAGCAGATTTGAATAATTCAGACAATCATTAATGCAATATTGAATGATTGAAAAAATGGAATACTGAAAGATTTCTTTCCTGAAAGAATGATTTCAAGAAAACAAGAAAACAATATTTCATTAATGATTGAAAGATTGATTTTCTGAAAGATTGAAAAGTTGAAAGAATGAAAGTTTTAAGGTTTTATATCCTGTAATAAATATTCTTTGAAAAAATGAAAAGAATAAATAATGACGGATTGAAAACTATAAAGTTTTAAAGAATGAAACATTTAAAAACTTACAGACTGAAATATTTATCAATTGAAAAAATGACAGATTGAGAACAACATAAATTTAAAACAATATAACATGAGCCAACCCAAATTTGTAGCGTTCTCCACTCAAAAAGGTGGAGTTGGAAAAACAACTTTTACAGTACTTAGCGCAAGCTATCTTTATTACTTAAAAGGATATAATGTAGCAATTATAGATTGCGATTTCCCACAACACAGCATTTGTAAAATGAGGGAACGGGATGCAGAACAGATCAATAAAAATGATGCTTACAAAATCATGGCATACAAACAATTTACATCGTTAAAGAAAAATGCCTATCCTGTTCTGTCTTGCTCTCCGGAAGAAGCAATAAAAACAGCAGAGGATTTTTTATCATCTTCCAATGTGGATTGGGATATAATTTTATTTGACTTACCCGGAACTGTAAACAGTAAAGGGGTCTTATCTTCCCTGGCTAACATGGATTTTATCTTTACTCCTATTTCTGCCGATCACGTTGCATTAGCCAGTAGTTTATCTTTTGCAAATACAATAAATAATAGTCTGGTAAAACAGGAACAATTTCCTGTACAGGGAATTTATTTGTTTTGGAATCAGGTACACGGTAATGAAAAGACAAACCTATACGACAACTACGAAAAAACTATCAAAGTTTTAAAATTACCTCTTTTAAAAACTCATATACCGAATAGTGTACGCTTTAAAAAGGAATTATCTACGGACAAAGTTTCTGTTTTCCGCTCTACTCTTTTTCCAGTAGATAAAACAGCCTTAAAAGGTAGCAATTTAGAAGAACTGATAACAGAAATTGAAGAACTGATAAAATTAGGAAACGATGTCGAATAAAAATAACAGACCTACGGTAGACGAGGACTTTATGAAGCAAATTATTTCAAATGGTGTGCCGATCACAAATGACCGCACAGCTACCTCTGCCAATCAGGAAGAAGAAGAAAAAAAAGAAACTCCCACAACGGGATTACGAACAGGAAAAAAGAAAAAAAATACATCAGGGAGTTATCAGGAACTATTTTTTAAACGGGTAGAAATTAGGGAAAGACAACCTTTATATGTAAACAAAACAACCCATGAAACACTAATGAAAATAGTTAATGTGATTGGTAAGCTAAAAGTAACGATAAGCAGTTATGTGGAAAATATCCTTTTACGTCATTTTGAAGAATACCAAGACGTAATTAATGATTTATACACAGACCAATTTAAAAAACCGTTGTAATTATGATAAAATGGTTTATTGCTGCAATAGCGGTTTATTACATTGTTCTTTTCTGGAAATACCGTAAAAATATTACAGAAATATTCAAAAAAAGAAAAAGACCAATAGTTAAACAGAATGCAGAGGGTGAAAAAGTATCTGTTGATTTTACAGGATTTGTCGGAAAGTCTCATTTTTCAATATTAGAAAAACCGGAAATAATAGAAGAAATAAATGTACAGGATATAGAGAATAATCCTCCGGTAGAAGTAGACATGGAAGAAGAGGAAGAACCGGAAAAAGAGTTCCCGGAAACAGAGGAATCCTACGAATTAGAAGATAAAGAACCTATGTTTGCACAGGGTGTCTCTTTTGATGAACTTTCACAAATGGCAAATGTACTAACCAATAAAGAGACATCCGAACAGGAAGAGATTAAAGCAGTAAGAACCATTATTAAAATGGGTAGTTCTGAACTATCGGAATCTATGGTAAGCCAGATAGACGAAAGCAGGGATAAAATAGAAAAGATGCTTTTCAAATATCAAAACTCTCCGGTTTTAGATACTCCAGAAATACATAATAGCGAAATAGCCTCATTTAGTATAAATGATTATTTGTAAAACTATTTAATTCAAAAACCCATGAAAGAAAAAGAGTACGGATAAAAGAAACTATCCTAAAAACAGACATTTTTATAATCACCAAAATTCAACTTTTCTAAATCAGCCGTAAGACTATCCAATCTTACGACTACAAAAATCAAATTAAAATGAAAAAAAGATTCTTTTTTTCGGCAGCTATTCTCTTAGCTGCTGTTAGCAATGCTTTTGCTCAAAATGAAGGTATTGCAGGTATTAATCAGGCTACGCAAATGGTAACAAGCTATTTCGATCCGGGCACAAAATTAATTTATGCGATTGGTACGGTGGTCGGTCTGATTGGTGGCGTAAAAGTTTACGGAAAGTTCTCATCAGGAGATCCGGACACATCAAAAACTGCGGCTTCGTGGTTTGGTGCTTGTATTTTCTTAATTGTAGCGGCTACTATTCTTCGTTCATTCTTCCTGTAATAGTATGGCTGAATATCCAATAAACCGGGGGATTGGTAAAGAGGTAGAATTTAAAGGACTGAAAAGTCAATACCTCTTCATTTTTGCGGGTGGACTACTCACCGTGTTTGTTGTATTCGTTATTCTGTTCATGGCAGGAGCAGGACAATGGTTCTGTATTAGTTTCGGGGCGGTTTCCGCCTCGTTACTAATTTGGATCACGTTCCATCTAAATAACAAATACGGCTCTCATGGGTTAATGAAACTACTTTCAAAAAAGAATCATCCCCGATACATCATCAATCGAAAATCCATCGGACAACTATTCACCCATAAAAAATAAGAAGAATGAGAAACATGATGAAAGCAACAACTTTGGAAAGTAAATTCCCAATTTTGGCTGTTGAGGATAATTACATAATCAGTAAAGATGCTGAAATAACGGCTGTATTTCGGGTAGAGCTGCCGGAACTGTTTACCGTTACAAGTGATGAATATGATTCTATTCACTCCACATGGTTAAAAGCAATCAAAGTTTTACCAAATTATTCTATCATTCACAAACAGGACTGGTTCTGTCAGGAACACTACCAACCGGAAACAGAAAAAGAAGGAATTAGTTTTTTATCCCGTTCATTTGAAAGACATTTCAACGAACGTCCTTTTTTAAATCACACCTGTTTTTTATTTCTCACAAAAACGACAAAAGAGCGAAGCAGACAACAGTCAAACTTTAATACCCTTTGTCGGGGTACTCTGATTCCTAAAGAAATGCAGGATAAAGAAACTGTATCAAAATTTATTGAATCAGTAGGACAATTTGAAAGAATAATGAACGATTCCGGTTATATCAGATTATCCCGTTTAACAAGCGATGAAATTACAGGTAGTAAAGATAAATGTGGAATTATAGAAAAGTACTTTTCACTTTCTCAAAGTGAAAATACTGTTCTAAAAGATATACAACTTAATCCGGAAGAACTGAGAATCGGTGATAATCGTTTGTCTTTACACACACTTTCAAACGTAGATGATTTGCCGGGAGTGGTTTATACTGATTCCCGATATGAAAAACTATCTACTGATCGTTCGGATAGTCGTCTTTCTTTTGCTTCCCCTGTGGGGGTTCTTCTGAATTGTAACCATATTTACAATCAGTATATTTTTATAGACGACCATGCAGAGAACTTAAACCGTTTTGAGAAACAGGCAAGGAATATGCACTCTTTGGGGCGGTATAGCCGTTCCAATCAAATCAATAAAGAATGGATTGATTTGTTTTTGAATGAGGCTCACAGTTTAGGATTAACCTCCGTCCGCTGCCATTGTAATGTTATGGCATGGAGTGACGATACAGAAGAACTGAAACGAATAAAAAATGATGTTGGTTCACAGCTTGCGGTGATGGAGTGTGTGCCCAGGCATAACACGGTAGACTGCCCTACCTTATTTTGGTCTGCTATTCCCGGCAATCAGGGAGACTTTCCTGCGGAAGAGTCTTTCTATACATTTATAGAACATGCGCTTTGCTTCTTTACCAATGAGACAAATTATAAAAACAGTCCGTCTCCGTTTGGTATAAAGATGGTAGACAGAGTAACAGGAAAACCGTTACACGTAGATATTTCTGACCTCCCTATGAAAAGAGGAATAATCACGAACCGCAATAAATTTATTTTAGGGCCATCAGGTTCGGGTAAATCTTTTTTCACAAATCACATGGTTAGACAATATTACGAACAGGGTAGCCATGTTTTACTCGTTGATACCGGAAACAGTTATTTAGGATTGTGTCAATTAATAAATCAGAAAACTAAAGGAAAAGACGGAATTTATTTTACATACACAGAAAATGATCCTATCTCCTTTAATCCTTTTTACACAGATGACGGACTTTTCGATATTGAGAAAAAGGAATCTGTAAAAACTCTGATTTTGACACTCTGGAAACGTGAGGATGAAGCACCAACCAGAGCAGAAGAGGTTGCACTCTCCAATGCGGTTAATCTGTACATTGAAAAAATAGGGAAAGACAAAGAATGTCTACCCTGTTTTAATACATTCTATGAATATATAAAAACAGAATACCGCACCATTTTACAGAGTAAAAATGTAAGAGAAAAGGACTTTGATATAGACAATTTTTTAAACGTCCTCGAACCCTATTACAGAGGTGGAGAATATGACTATCTTTTAAATTCCACCAAACAGTTAGACCTACTGACAAAAAGATTCATCGTTTTTGAGTTAGACAATATCAAAGACCATAAAATCCTGTTTCCTATTGTCACCATTATTATAATGGAAGTATTCATAAATAAAATGCGGAGACTGAAAGGAGTCCGTAAGCTTATACTCATAGAGGAAGCATGGAAAGCAATCGCACGTGAGGGAATGGCTGAATATCTGAAATACTTATTTAAGACTGTCCGCAAGTTTTTTGGGGAAGCAATAGTGGTAACTCAAGAGGTTGAGGATATAATTTCCTCACCGATTGTAAAAGAGAGTATCATAAATAACTCTGACTGTAAAATCCTATTAGATCAGAGAAAGTATATCAACAAATTTGAAAAAATACAGGAACTATTAGGACTAACAGAGAAAGAAAAAAGTCAGGTACTTTCCATTAACCTATCAAATCATCCATCCCGAAAATACAAAGAAGTCTGGATTGGGTTAGGGGGTACTATGTCCTCCGTTTATGCTACAGAAGTGAGTTTAGAAGAGTACTATACTTACACAACAGAAGAATCTGAAAAGATGGAAATTTTTAAACTCTCTGAAAAATTAGGCGATAACATTGAATTAGCAATAAAACAGTATGCTGCAAATATGCGGGAATCTGCCTGATAATTTATTCATCCTTTAAAACATTAGAAAATGAAAACAAAGTTTTATACAATCTTACTTGTTATGTGTTGCTCATTAACAAGCATACAGGCACAATGGGTTGTTAGTGATCCTACAAATCTTATGCAAAGTATTACTAATACTATAAACCAAATGAAAAATACTACCCAAATAGCCGGAAGTACTTTAGATGGTTTTAAGGAAACTCAAAAAATCTTTGAACAGGGAAAAGAGTATTACGACGCATTGAAAGCAGTAAATAATTTAGTTAAGGATGCAAAGAAAGTACAACAGACTTTATTAATGGTTGGTGATATAACTGAAATATGAAATATATGTTACCAATTTTGATAAAATGCTCTCTGATGAAAACTTTACAAGTGAGGAACTTTCTGTTATTGCATCGGGGTATGAAAAATTAATGGAACAGTCTTTAATTCCATTAGAAGAACTGAAATCAGTTGTAAATATCAACGGACTTTCAATGACGGATGCTGAAAGAATGGCGGTGATAGATAAAGCCTACATTTCTATGAAAGAGTGCCGGGATTTAACAGAGTACTACACCCGGAAAAACATTTCTGTTTCCTATTTGCGAGCAAAGAAAAAACAGGATACAAAAAGAGTGCTTTCCCTGTATGGTAATAATGAAAGATACTGGTAATTATGGATTTTGATTTTGCAAATCTTCATCAGATTCTACGGGAATTATATAATGATATGATGCCGCTTTGTAGCAACCTCACAGGGATAGCAAAAGGGTTGGCGGGCTTAGGTGCTTTGTTTTTTATTGCTAATAAAGTTTGGGCTTCTTTAGCCAATGCCGAACCTATCGACATTTATCCATTATTACGTCCTTTTGCTCTTGGTCTTTGTATTATGTTTTTTCCGGTTTTTGTATTAGGAACATTAAATACAATTCTCTCTCCGATTGTTGTTGGTACTCACGGATTATTAGAAAAGCAAACCTTTGAGTTAAACGAATATCAGGAATTAAAGGACAAATTAGAGTATGAAGCTATGTTAAGGAATCCGGAACAAGCATACCTTGTTTCAAATGAAGAATTTGATAAAAAACTGGATGCGCTGGGTTGGTCTATATCCGATGCAGGTGTAGCAATGGGAATGTACTATGATAGAACTATGTACAATTTAAAAAAAATGTGCCGGGAAGCCTTCCGGGAAATTTTAGAAATTTGTTTTCATGCTGCTGCCTTACTGGTTGATACTCTAAGAACCTTTTTTCTGATTGTATTATCCATCTTGGGGCCAATTGCATTTGCAATTAGCTGCTTTGATGGATTTCAATCAACATTAACTCAATGGTTCAACCGCTATATAAGTGTTTATATGTGGTTGCCTGTCTCGGATCTGTTTAGTGCTGTACTTGCCCGAATACAAAAACTAATGTTAGCACAGGACATTGAAGCCTTATCCGATCCCTCCTATATTCCTGATTTAAGCAATGCTGTATATATCGTTTTTATGTTAATCGGAATCGTGGGATATTTCACTATTCCCACCGTTGCCAATTGGATTATAACGGCTGGCGGATTAAATCCTATGAATAGAAATATAATGACAGGTGGAAAAATGGCGGGTGCTGCTGCATTAGGCGGTGCTGCTGTTGCGGGCGGTCTTGCTAATCAGGGCTTAGGCAGAGCTGCTGCGGGAGCCGGGGCTGTTGCGGGTAATATTGCAGGCAGAACCAAACAGGGATTTAGCAACGTAAAGGATTATTTTAAAAACAGATAAAAATAAAACATGGAATTTAAAAGTCTCAAAAACATAGAAAGCAGTTTCAAGCAAATACGTCTCTTTGGAATAATCTTTATTTGTGTTTGCTCTCTTATTACGGGTTATGCCGTTTTCAGTTCCTACAAATTTGCTGAAAAGCAAAGGGAAAAAATATATGTTCTTGACGAGGGTAAATCGTTAATGTTAGCATTATCACAGGATTTATCCCAAAACAGACCGATAGAAGCACAGGAACACATCAAGCGGTTTCATGAACTTTTTTTCACCCTGTCTCCGGATAAAAACGCAATTGAAAGTAATATCAAACGGTCTTTATTTTTAGCTGATAAATCAGCCTATAATTATTATAAAGACCTTTCTGAAAAAGGGTATTACAATAGAATCATTAGTGGAAATATACATCAAACCATTCAGATAGATAAGGTAGAATGTGATTTTGAAAAGTATCCTTATACAGTAGTTACAGTTGCGCGACAAATGATTATCCGGGAAAGTTCCATAACTGAAAGAAGTCTTATCACTGAGTGCCGGTTGTTGAACTCCGTCAGGAGTGAAAATAACCCGCACGGATTCAGCATTGAAGCCTTTGAGATAACAGAGAATAGAGATATACAAGTAATAAAAAGGTAGTATGATAAACAAAATACAGGATTCAATAGACGACAAAATTCGTCAGTTCTGCGGGGAGATTACACCTGACAAGGCAATAATTACAGTTATCCTCATGGGGGTAATTATGGGGGGGCGGGTTTCTATATATTACTGTCTCTGCGATACATAAGATTAATAAAAAAGATGC